>NZ_LT575477.1 GCF_900086705.1 Massilibacillus massiliensis
GGCTCTATAATAAATGTTGTGGTTTTGATGAAAATCAAAACTACAACATTTATTTTTTTGCATACAAAAAGACATGGGAGATTTCTAGTAAAATATTAATTGACCAAAACTAACATCTAGGAGAAATCGCCATGTCCAATATGAATTTTATCACATCTATTATGCATTTACCAGAAAACAGTTTAAAACTCATCGATGATCATACTTTTTTACTCACCTTACCTGTAAAATCCCATGCCTGCCCTCATTGTCAGACACAAACTTTAAAAATTCATGACTATAGACATCAGCCTGTTAAAACTTTGTTGCTCTCAAATACAGAGTTCCTCCTTGTCTATCGCAGACGCAGGTACAGATGTTCCTCTTGCGGGAAAGCTTTTTCTGAACAGAATTCTCTTCTTTCCAAATACCAGCGAATGTCTCGTGAACTTATTGCTAAAATACTTCAAGAACATGGGTTTTTGGTTACTTCTACCGATATTGCTCACCGATATAAACTTTCAATCTCTACGGTACAGCGTTTGTTTAAATCGGTTTCTCCCGCTTCATCTAATCTTTCCTCATCTATCTCGATTGATGAGTTTAAAGGCAATGCTGGCGCAAAATTTCAGGTCGTCATAAACGATCTGAATAACTACACTTGCTTAAATATTATTGAAGATCGTTCTCCGGATATCCTTTATGCAAAGATCCTTGCCTATCCTTTAGCCGAGCGCTTAAAAGTTAAGCATGTGAGTATAGATTTAAGTTCATCCTTTAGAAAAATGGCCAAAGAATGCTTTCCGAATGCCAAAATTGCAGCAGATAAATTTCATGCGGTACGAATGGCAAATGACGCTTTAAATACCATTCGAAAGCAGGTGCAAAGCAACCTTCCAGAAAATCAGCGAAGGTATTTTAAACGTGCTAGATATCTTATGCTCACTAGAGAAAAGAATCTTTCTAACGATGAAGACCGTGCAGCTTTGCAAGTCATGCTGAATTACTCAGAGGATTTATCTGCTGCCTACGCAATGAAAGAAGTTTATTTTGATCTTCTTGACAGCAAAGACAGCAAGCAATTTATACAAAAGCTGAAAGGATTTCAAGCAGCCGTAGAAAAGCAAAATTTGAAACCCTTTCAAACTTTATGGAATACAACGATTCAGTGGAAAACGGAAATCCTACATGCAATAGCAACCGGCTATAACAATGGCTTTACAGAAGGATGCAATACGACAATAAAGAACCTAAAAAGAATATGTTACAGCTACAGAAATTTTGATAACTTTAAACGGCGCATTATCTATTTATTAAACAATCCGGAAAGAAGAAAAGTGCGAAAGAAACGAATTTTTACAGAAATCTGCATATAAAAAGACAGGATGGATTTTTCCATCCTGTCTAAACCACAACATTTGACAAAGAGCC
>NZ_LT575478.1 GCF_900086705.1 Massilibacillus massiliensis
TACATTTCACGCTTCAATACGCCCCAAAATCCTTCCATCGGTCCATTATCTATGCAATGACCAACTCGAGACATACTTTGTGTCATCTCATGTTCTATCAGTCTGCTATGAAAACTGCGGCTGGTATACTGAAATCCACGGTCACTGTGAAATAATGGATGTGCCTGTGGATTGTTTTTTACAGCTTCATCAAAAGTGTTAAAGACCAACTTGTTATTGTTGTGGTCACTTAGTACATATGACACAATCCGGCGATCATATAAATCCAATATAGCACTCAGGTAGAGCTTATGGATAATCGGACCTATACAATATTTAAATTCCGTCACATCAGTCAGCCACTTTTCGTTTGGTGCATCAGCATAGAATTGCCGGTTTAGAATGTTTTCTGCTGTGTAAGCTGGATCAGATGCCCGGCGTGTACAACAGTTTTGCCGGTGTTTAATATTTGACTGGATATGTAGTTTACGATCAATGCGCAGAATACGTTTATCATTCACATGCTCATGGTGCCAACGGTTCAAATCATCACGAATTCTGCGGTATCCCTCGTCTGGATGTTTTTCGTGAATTTCGATGACCATCTTAGCCAGTCGCTCATTTTCCCGCTCACTTGGGCTTTTAGCTCCTTTGAGCCAATGGTAATACGCTGAACGGGTTACATGGAAAACTGGACAAAGCTCTAAAACCGAATAATGCACCGGATCTGTCTGTGAAAGTTGTTTTATTGCTTCGTATTCTCTTTCCTTGCGTGTAAAACCAAGGCATCCCTTCTTTCCAGTTCGTCCAGTTTTTTTAATGCATCAATCTCCATCTGCAACCAATGGTTTTTACGTTCCAGTTGGGCAACACAGTCCCTGAGTTCTTCTTCCGGGGTACGGCTGGGCAGTGTACCTGTTCGATGCCCACGGCGATCT
>NZ_LT575479.1 GCF_900086705.1 Massilibacillus massiliensis
TGTGGATAGGCTACAATTAATTGGACAGTTATTATAAGGGCATGTAAAATAAAATAATAAAACAAAAGGAGCTAGGCCCATGACTGTTGAAAAACGCCCTCGTCGTAGCTATACGGACGAATTCAAAAAACAAGTTGTACAATTATATAATAACGGAAAACGTAAGTGTGACATTATTCGTGAATATGATATCGCATCGTCCTTGCTTGACAAATGGATTCAGCAAGCTAACAATAGTGGCTCTTTCAAGGAGAAAGATAATCTTACAACTGAACAGATAGAACTGATTGAGCTTCGCAAACGGAACAAATATCTTGAAATGGAGAATGATATTTTAAAGCAAGCAGCGCTGATCTTAGGACGAAAGTAAATGTGATTAAAGCCAATATCCACAAATACTCTGTATCAGCAATGTGTAAAGTCCTACAAATTCCAAGAAGCACCTATTATTATGAGGCAAAAGCAAATCCAGATGAATCTAAGCTGGTGGCAAATATTGTTGATATATTTAAAGCAAGCCGAAATAATTATGGAACCCGAAAAATAAAATCAGATTTAAAAGATAGAAATATCATTGCTTCACGCCGCCGCATCGGCAGAATCATGAGGCAGGAAGGACTGATTTCAAGTTATACGACTGCCCAGTTCCGTCCTCAAAAGGATACTTGTAATGAATCAAAAACCAAAAATGTTGTTGACCGCCAGTTCAGTGAACAACCATATAGAAATGCTATTGTAAGCGATTTAACATATGTCAGAGTCGGCATGAGCTGGAACTACATTTGTGTGCTTATTGACCTCTTTAATAGAGAAATAATTGGTTACAGTGCCGGACGTAATAAAACAGCAGACCTTGTAAAACAGGCATTTCAGACTGTAAGGGGAAATCTGAAAGATATCCAGATATTTCACACGGACCGTGGCAACGAATTTAAAAATCGGACCATTGAAGAAATCTTGGAAGCATTTGAAATTCAGCGTTCTCTCAGTCATAAAGGGTGTCCTTATGATAATGCAGTGGCAGAAGCAACATTTAAAATAATCAAAACAGAATTTATCAGGAACCAGACTTTTCACAGCTTAAACCATCTGCAGATTGAGTTAGCTGATTATGTAAATTGGTTCAACAATCATAGGATTCATTCTTCACTAGGATATCTAACACCGGTGAAGTATAGAATAAATACCCTTAAAAAAGTTGTCTAAAAAACTGTTGACAGTCCAC
>NZ_LT575480.1 GCF_900086705.1 Massilibacillus massiliensis
TTCAAGAGACGGATTTACCTGTCTCTCACCCTACAAGCTTAGACATACTATTCCATCAGTATGCTCGAACTTCCTTCTGTGTCACTCCATCACTCAAACAATTATTGGTGGTACTGGAATTTTTGCCAGTTGTCCATCGCCTACGCTCTTTGCCTCGGCTTAGGTCCCGACTTACCCTGAGTCGACGATCGTTGCTCAGGAAACCTTAGGCTTTCGGTGGAACAGATTCTCACTGTTCTTTTCGCTACTCATACCGGCATTCTCACTTCTATACTCTCCAGCACTCCTCACGGTATACCTTCTTCGTGTATAGAACGCTCCCCTACCCAAGATATATTTTTCAATATCTTGACGCGACTTCGGTTCTGTGCTTTAGCCCCGGACATCTTCGGCGCAAAACCTCTCGACCAGTGAGCTATTACGCACTCTTTAAATGGTGGCTGCTTCTGAGCCAACATCCTGGTTGTTTGTGAAGTTTTACATCCTTTGCCACTTAGCACAGCATTGGGGACCTTAGTCGGCGTTCTGGGCTGTTTCCCTCTTGACTACGGATCTTATCATTCGCAGTCTGACTCCCAAGCTATCAGTATAGCCATTCGCAGTTTGACTGGGTTCGGTAAGCTTTACGCCCCCTAGCCCGATCAGAGCTCTACCGTCTATACTTATCACTTGAGGCTAGCCCTAAAGCTATTTCGGGGAGAACCAGCTATCTCCGCGTTCGATTGGCATTTCACCCCTATCCACAACTCATCCCAAAACTTTTCAACGTTCACGGGTTCGGTCCTCCACGCAATTTTACCTGCGCTTCAACCTGGTCATGGATAGATCACTGCGGTTTCGGGTCTACAATATATAACTCTCGCCCTATTAAGACTCGCTTTCGCTTCGGCTCCGTAT
>NZ_LT575481.1 GCF_900086705.1 Massilibacillus massiliensis
TACATTTCACGCTTCAATACGCCCCAAAATCCTTCCATCGGTCCATTATCTATGCAATGACCAACTCGAGACATACTTTGTGTCATCTCATGTTCTATCAGTCTGCTATGAAAACTGCGGCTGGTATACTGAAATCCACGGTCACTGTGAAATAATGGGTGCGCCTGTGGATTGTTTTTTACAGCTTCATCAAAAGTGTTAAAGACCAACTTGTTATTGTTGTGGTCGCTTAGTACATATGACACAATTCGGCGATCATATAAATCCAATATAGCACTCAGGTAGAGCTTATGGATAACCGGACCTATACAATATTTAAATTCCGTCACATCAGTCAGCCACTTTTCATTTGGTGCATCAGCATGGAATTGCCGGTTTAGAATGTTTTCTGCTGTGTAAGCTGGATCAGGTGCCCGGCGAGTACAACAGTTTTGCCGGTGTTTAATATTTGACTGGATGTGTAATTTACGGTCAATGCGCAGAATACGTTTATCATTTATATGCTCATGATGCCAACGGTTCAAATCATCACGAATTCTGCGGTATCCCTCGTCTGGATGTTTTTCGTGAATTTCGATGACCTTCTTAGCCAGTCGCTCATTTTCCCGCTCACTTGGGCTTTTATCTCCTTTAAGCCAATGGTAATACGCTGAACGGGTTACATGAAAAATTGGGCAAAGTTCTAAAACCGAATAATGCACCGGCTCTGTCTGTGAAAGCTGTTTTATTGCTTCGTATTCTCTTTCCTTGCGTGTAAAGCCAAGGCATCCCTTCTTTCCAGTTCGTCCAGTTTTTTTAATGCATCAATCTCCATCTGCAACCAATGGTTTTTACGTTCCAGTTGGGCAACACAGTCCCTGAGTTCTTCTTCCGGGGTACGGCTGGGCAGTGTACCTGTTCGATGCCCACGGCGATCT
>NZ_LT575483.1:0-367 GCF_900086705.1 Massilibacillus massiliensis
AAAGTCAGTCACACCCAAAGCCGGTGGGGTAACCGTAAGGAGCCAGCCGTCTAAGGTGGGGCCGATGATTGGGGTGAAGTCGTAACAAGGTAGCCGTATCGGAAGGTGCGGCTGGATCACCTCCTTTCTAAGGAGACAAGAAAGTTTAAATGCACTTTTGTAATCCAAGGTCGACACATTTGGCACTACATTGTCTAGTTTTGAGGGAATACGAAAGTATGATCTCAAGATGTTCTTTGAAAACTACACAGAAGAAAATAAAATGTATGAAAACCTCTCTAAATTTTAGAGAGTGAATTAACGAGCATTTTAGGATTCAAAATTAAAATTAAGCATTTAAGTATAAACTTAATGGCTAAATTGATTT
>NZ_LT575483.1:1676734-1951300 GCF_900086705.1 Massilibacillus massiliensis
AGATTGAAGCGATAGAGACTTATGACACTATTGAGTTTCGTAATGCTGAATTTCACAAATCGAGTCAATGGATCTCTGAAGAAATGCCGCTTACGATCTATTTAAATGGTAAAGAAACTACAACGATGCTTTGCTCCCCAGTAGATCAAAAATATCTGGTTATCGGGTTTTTAATCTCTGAGGGAATGGTGCAAAACCTCGAAGCAATAAAAGAAATCAACATTAATGAAAATGATGGTCTAGCATATATCGAGGCTGACATTATAGAGAAAGCAACGACAACCAACTATCTACGCCGCTGTTTAACGACTTGTTGTGGGAGGGGACGTGCCGGCTTCTATTTCGCCAACGATCACCAAACAACAAAAATAATCGATAGCAACGCCCACTTTCATGCCGCCGATATTTTAAAAAGTACGGCAACTTTACTCCATGAAGCTTCTGCTACGCATAGCAAAACAAACGGTGTGCACAGCGGGGCCATCGTAGAAAAAGGGAATTTAATTTTATATTCAGAAGATATCGGACGCCATAATATCTTTGATAAATTATACGGCAAATGTTTAGAACAGAAGATGTCCATGGATGACAAGATGATTGTATTCAGCGGCAGGATTTCTTCTGAAATTTTAATAAAAGTAAGTAAAATGGGAATTCCGTGTGTTCTGGCAAAATCTGTACCGACTACATTGGCACTCGGTATGGCAAAAGATCTAGGCATCACAATCGTAGGAAGTATCCGCCGCGACTCTTTCCTCATTTATACACATCCCGAACGAATCGTTACCTAAAAAACTATGGACAGATAGGCTGCGGGTCGGCGATAAGCACTCATCTGCGTCGTTGCAGCAAGGCGGTTACTCGTCGACGTACACAAGTACGACTCCTTCGCACCCCCTTGCTGCGCCTAGCATCTGAGTACTTCTCCCCAACCGGCAGCCTATCTTCGTACTAGTTTATAAGTGGAGCAAATTTCAGTGGCGTGTATTCACATGAGTGAATACACGCCACTTTGTCTACAGTCTGACTGCCGCATTTTAATGCGGCAGTTTTTCTTTTCGTTCCCGGCCTTTTCCGGAAAAATACGTTCCGAAGGATGAAAAATGACCGGCTTACGTTAAGAAATTCGCTTGTCTGAACGAAGTGAGTTTGCGAATTTTAGTAAGTCGGTCATTTTTCAAGTTTTTTGGAGGTTTGAGGCTAGTACCTTGGCTAGGTTGAAATTTAAGGTTAGGTTGCGGAGATTTTTTTGCCTTGCTAGGCGGAGGAGTCGCACATATCGGATATATGTAAGATGACGACAACAACGCAAGTCGGAAAAATATCCGTAAGATAACCAAAGGTTTAACCTAGTCAAGGTACTCAACTTTTTGGTCCTTTTGTGGCAATGACAAAAGGACATCTACGTATTTAGGCATACACTAAGATTTTTATAAATGTTTCGTGCAACATCGACGTTCCCTCTTAATTTAAAAATAAAATTTTATCTTCCGGTATACGTAAAAACAATTCTTGATGTTCTGCTTTCATTGCCTGCCATTTATCTTTCTCAATCTGCCAGACAATCTCGCTTCCCAATCCGATTTCGCCTTGATTTTTTAAGATAACCATCATACTAAATGCATCCTCCACGACGCGTTCAATTTTGCAGATCATTTGATTCGTTTCGTCTTCTTTCGTACATAATTCCAAATAATGTGCACGTATTCCAACATGTTTGATATCATTTGGCACTTTACTTGACGTCGTTAAAATACAATTCCAGTCCATCGCCCTTACCTTAAAATCGTCTATTTTTTCAGCTCTGGAATGATTTTTACAACCTGTTAATCTGGAAGCAGCTAATGTTTTAGGACTGCTGAACATTTCTTTTTTATCACAGACAATCTCCAGTTTTCCATCGGCGATAACAGCAGTTCGATCGCAAAGGCGATATACTTCATCACGGCTATGTGAAACAAATAAAATTGTACCGTGATAATTTTCAAGCACCTTCATCGTTTCCAATTCCATCTGCCATTTTAAATGGTTATCTAAGGCTGAAAAGGGTTCATCAAGCATAATAATTTCCGGTGAAGCAGCAAAAATTCTGGCTAACGCAACCCGTTGCTGTTGTCCGCCTGAAATCTGACCCGGATACCGTTTTTCTAAACCTGTCAGATAAAAGGATGTAATTTTTTCACGTACAATCTCTGCTCGCTCATGTTTAGGACAACGAATCCCAGCGGCAATATTTTCTTCCACTGTCATATGCGGAAAAAGTGCATAATTTTGAAATAAATAGCCCGTTTTACGTTCTTGCGGTGTCAAGTTAATTTTCTTTTCTGAATCAAACAAAACTCTGTCATTGACAATAATTTTCCCGCAGTCTGGTTTCACAATACCTGCAATACATTTTAGCGTCATGCTCTTTCCACAGCCTGATGCACCTAGCAATCCGAGAATTTCATTTTTTGCCTCGATCTGCACATCAAGCGAAAAGCTGCTTAATTTCTTTTTTATATCTATGTAAATGGACATGCACAATCCTCCTATTTCATTTTACCGGCAGCTTGTACCCTTTTCTGGATATTCGACCAATAATTCATTAAAATCATAATAACAAATGAAATGATAATGATAACAACAGCCCAAACATACGCAGTATCACGGTCGCCGGCTTGTACAGCTGAATAAATTGCAGTTGCCATCGTTTGCGTTCTTCCCGGAATATTTCCCGCCAGCATGATGGTCGCACCAAATTCTCCTAAAGCTCTGGCAAATGCCAGTACAGTGCCTGCAGCAATGCCCGACCAAGATAACGGCAGAATCACACGCCAGAAAATTTTTTCTTCCGACATGCCGAGTGTCCGCGCCGCTGAAATTAAGTTATGGTCGATCTGCTCAAAAGCACCGCGTGCAGTCCGGTACATCAAGGGGAATGCTACAACGGTAGAAGCAATCACAGTCGCTTCCCATGAAAAAACAACACTCAGATCAAACTGTGCCAGAAAACTGCCGATCCAACTGTTTTTACCTAGAAGAATCAAAAGAAAAAAACCAACAACTGTTGGCGGCAAAACCAATGGCAGAGTAAAGACTCCATCAATAATCCCTTGATAACGTTCTAAATTTATTACATATCTAGCTGCATAAAGCCCTAAGAAAAATGTAATCACAGTCGCCAGTACTGCTGTTTTTATTGATATAAATAATGGCGATAAATCCATAAAGAACCTCCTTAAAACATCTAATTGCTTTTTAAGAACAATATTTTCATGCGAATTCAACTATATTGAAGATCAATAATTTTTAAATAAATTGCAGCATTTTATTTAATCTGACAATCCTTCTTCATTTATCATACAATTTAGAAGTATGAATTGCAAATTTTATATATGAAATCATCTCATTCTGTTCTTAATCACACAAAATAACCTTCAATCATAGTTTTAACTACAATTGAAGGTTATCTGCGTATTTGTACGTTAATTTTTTCTCAAATACATTTTTGCCGATTTAAAGGTCAATACTATTTTGAAGCTTATATTTTTAGGGAAACTGCGCAAGATTAAAACTACAAAAGGACTTTAATGTGCACTGCTTTCTCTGCCACTAAACAGACTAATCAGCCAAACAAGGATCATGGATCCAAGCAAGCTTGCAATTAACTGTCCAAGGAGTCCATATGCCGCGATTCCAACTAGACTAAGTGTAAAGTTACCAATAAATGCACCGATTATCCCTACAATAATATTCGCCCAAATACCAAATCCATGACCTTTCATCATTTGTCCTGCTAACCAACCGGCAATCGCTCCAATAATGATGGACCAAATTAAACTACCCAATTTTATCCCTCCTTTCACTACTAGTTTCTCCAATTTTTTTTATATTAGTACTTTTTTACGTTTTATTATGTTTTTTGCAATTTATTACTTACCAATATAAAGGAAATGTCGCATAAAAATGCGACATTTCCTTTCATTTCGTATCTCTGGCCCTTCCGGAAAAATACGTTCCGAAGGATGAAAAAATACCGACTTGCGTTAAGAAATCTGTTTGTTTGAACGAAGTGAGTTTACAGATTTTAGCAAGTCGGTATTTTTTCAAGTTTTTTGGAGGTTTGAGGCCTAGACTTTTTGGTTCTTTTGTGTCGATGACAAAAGGACACCTACGCGTTTCATGGTTAGCTAAGAATTTTATATGTAATATATTAATGAAACAGCACCTTGCTGTAACGACGCAGATGAGTGCTTATCACCGACCCGCGGCCTATCTGTCCATAGTTTTACAGCACCTAATATTGCCCCGTCCGATTTAAATATTTATCAATCCGCTTCAGCCGTTCGCTGCTTTGCGCTTCATTTTTCTTGGCTACTAGGCTGATGATAATTTCAATCGATAACATCAACCCCACAAAGGAGTTGGTAAAGGTCAGAGAATCTATATTATTGGCAATGACTTTTACTGCACCTTTGCCAATCGGCGATGTCAATTTATCCGTCAACGCAATTACTCTGCAATTCGCTTCTTTTGCCATTTCTAGTGCAAAAAAGGCGCCCTTAGCATACCGTGGATAACTGATGATTATCATGGTATCTTTCTCAGTTAAATCCATCAAATCATCCACCATACTACTTACACTCGTAATACTTTTTACTTGCGGGAAGATAAAAGACAGCATCTTAGTAAAATAGCTCGCAATTCCTGAACAGGTTCTAAATCCAGCCACATAAATCTTTTTCGAATTTGTCAAAATTTCAGCTACTTCACGATATTTTTGTGCATTATTTAAAATTGCATCCTGCTCAATCTTAGCAAGTGAATTTTGATGGATTGCTACGATAAGTTCTTCTTCCGAAAGTTTATCAATCCTTTGCAGCTTTTCGTAAGGAATATGAGTTTTCACTACAGGTGCAACCTTTTCCGAAACTTCCTCTTGTAAAGCCTTTTTTAATTCTGCGAAGCTTCTAAACCCCAATTTTCTCGACAGGCGAATGACCGAAGAATCACTCACTTCAAGTTCAGTAGCAATATCTGTTGAAGTCAAGAAACAAGCACGTTCTTTTTCTCGCATGATAAACTCAAAAATCAAACTCTCATTCTTCGATAAACTGGCTTCATATCCACGCTCTTCTAATGTCATCTCTTTTTTACCGCCCCATCCATATATAACTAACAAGCACGCTGTAACAAACTCTGCTGGTACTCATTATATAAAGAATGCAATTTTGCGTCAACAAAAACAGCGATTTGCAAAACCAGTCAAATCAAAATTAAGCAACAGTTTCCTGCTGCGCAAGTGCAACTACCTTGCGTGCAAGAACCTCTGTAGGATCTATCACATTTTCCTTAATTTTATACATTTCGAAAGCCAATGGCAACTCTGTACAACCTAAAATAAATACTTCCGCTCCTCGTTTTTTTAATTCAGTTAACACTTTATTCACACCATCTAACGGATAATCAGCCCGCCCCGCTTTTACACCATCGTAAATCAGATCCATAATATGCTGTTCAAAGATCCCTTCCGGTTTCACTACTTGAATGCCCTGTGCACTAAATGCCTGGTCATAAATGCCTGTACGACAGGTACCTTCTGTTGCTAATAAGCCAACACAACGAATATTACGCCTTTTAACTTCTTGTGCGGTTTCTTGTATCATATTTAGCATCGTGACATGCGTAAACTTTTTAATACGATCATAAAAGTAATGCGCTGTGTTGCAGGACATCAATAAAACATCTGCACCCATCGCCTCTAAGTTAAGTGCTGACCGCACCATCTCGGGTACCGGATCTTCACCATTTTCTAAAATTGCTTTTGTTCTGTCAGGGATAGAAGTATTGCTATCAACCAATATGTGAATATGCTCTTGATCAGATTTCGCTTTCGTCAGCCTAGTAATTTTACTAAATAAATCAACCGTAGCCATCGGGCCCATACCGCCAATAATACCAATCTTCTTCATAATGCCATCTCCCATACCATTTTTGATTATTAATATTCGTCATTAATTTTAATTCGAATATTAATATGCGTCTATTTTAGCACGGCAAAAGGCGATTGTAAACACTCTTTTAAAAAGTCTCTCTACAATCCAGAAACTTCATCGTTTACAATATAGTTTTAACTTAACAACATCTATGTATCATTTAAATCTTTTAAGATAACGTTCTAAAAAACGTGCAATGATGATACCAAAAACTAAAAATACGCCCACTACAAGTGGCGCGATATCTAAGAGAACCTCTGCTGACGGCATATTACATCCCCTTTCCTTCCGACCTTACGATAGTTAAGGCGCAGTCACTTTAGATCCACTGCGCCAAGCTCTCATAGCGACTCAATATAATGGCTGAAACTACCGATGATAAGCTTTGGAAAGGCTGCTTGAATTTCTTTTATAAATGTTTTAACACCACATACTTTCCCTTGCTTTCTCGGCATAATTGCTAAAAATGCATCTGGGTCAATATTAAGATTTCTAATTTGGATCATATCCACCTTTGTTTCTGCCAAAAATATTTTCCAAGCTTCAAGTTCTTCTTCCCGATCATTGAATCCTGGAAAAAACAACATATTTAAAGATACATATATTCCATTGGCTTTGGCATATGCAATCGATTCTATGACTGCTGCAAGTGTATAATTGCTGCGATAATAAGCTTGATAACTATCTTTTCTAGCACTGATAATACTCACACGCATCGTATCAAGGCCTGCATCGACAATTTTTTTAATGCCTTCTGTGTAACCGGCGTTTGTATTGATATTAATTTGTCCCCGCTTTGTCACCGCACGAATCTGTTTCATTCCTTCAGCAATATTTACAGCAGCAAGAGACGGTTCCCCCTCACATCCCTGTCCAAAGCTGATGATTGCCTCCGGTGCATTTTCCAAATGATAAATGCCAACTGCAGCAATTTCAGCTGGGGTTGGAGTAAAATCAATACGGTTTTGGGGTGATGGACAACATTCTGAAGGCTGCAAAGAAATACAGCCAAAACAATTTGCATTGCAAGCCGGTGAAGTCGGGATTCCCGCTTCCCAACGACGATAAAATAAATTTTGCGCGGTACAACAATGCCATTGTAAAGAACAATTTGCCACTTGCTCTACAATACGATTTTGCGGCAATTCTTTTCGTGTACGTTTTACGAATTTTTTCAAATCACGCGTATTGTAATGCAATGGTTGCCATTTTGCATTTTCATCTGTATAAATTGCTGTTACATAGAGTTCATCTTTATATAATACGACTGCCGTATAGCCATAAAGTGGCAGCATCGCTTCATCTTCCACTTTCATGAACGCCGGCATGTGAGTTCTAGTATAACCGGCCGGTAAAATCGCTGCTACCGCTCTGCCGGTCAGAGGCTCGAATGCATTATCTTGCAAACCGACAGCAAGTCGCCCCGGTAAAAACATTAAATCCGCACCTTCAGGTAAAGGAATTAAATCCTCTTCCTTTAAAGGAATGAATTCATCTCCGACACGTCCAACGCCCCGATACGCAGGATCGTCAAAGATTTCCCCATTTTCATCTGCATATAATGCTGTAATCATTGTTTTCACCTCTTATACTTTCTTCTTGTTATAGCCATTCATCGCTTTATCAATTCCCTGCTTTACAATACATTCGATAACCGGTATTAATTCCTCGGCTAACTGATCAATCGCAGCTTGATCTTCGTCAGGAAATTTTGCCAGCACATGATCTACCACTGTCCAATTTGGTAAAGGCCTGCCTATCCCAATACGAACACGCGTAAATTCTTCTTTTCCTAAATTGAGCAGCATGGATTCCACGCCACGATGTCCGCCAGAACTGCCGCGTTTTTTTAATTTTACATGTCCGACTGCAATATCCATATCATCATATACAGCAATGACGTCTTCGACATTTAATTTATACCAACGCATAATTGCGCCCACTGCATTACCACTGAGATTCATGTACGTTTGGGGTTTGACAAGCAATACTGCCTCACTGCCAATTTTACATTCGGCAATCTGTGCTTCAAATTTATTTTTCCAATTGCTTACACCCAGATGCGCTGCAATTGCGTCGATTACCATAAATCCTACATTATGTCGCGTTTTGCTATATTCTTGCCCTGGATTTCCAAGACCAACAATTATTTTCATTTGGATTTTCCTCCTGTGAAATACTAAACAATGGGGCTGTCGCAATCGAAAAAAATTGCAGCAGCCCCATTGCGGTTTGCCCATTCAGACCTTACATTTATTTGTCAAATAATCCGCTTACAGAAGTGTTTGTATAAACCCTGATGATTGCTTCCCCGAAAGCCTTAGCAACAGACAAGGCTTTTATTTTTTCACTTTCTTTTTCCTTTGTTAAAGGAATGCTATTGGTAATAATCAACTCTTTGATGTTGGATTTATTAATGCGGTCGACTGCCGGATCACTAAGAATTGCATGTGTACAGCAAGCATACACTTCTTTTGCTCCCATTCTTTCTAATGCTTTTGCACCTTCTACTAAAGATCCTGCTGTATCCACGATATCATCAATAATAACAGCTGTTTTGCCCTCTACACAACCGATTAGGTTCATAACTTCGGCGACACCTGGCATTGGACGGCGTTTTTCTATAATCGCGATTGGTGCTTGCAATCTATCTGCTAATTGTCTAGCTCGTGTAACCCCGCCTAAATCTGGAGAGACAACTACGATGTTCTCTAAATTCTTATTTGTAATAAATTCGGACAAGATAGGTACACCAACCAAATGATCTAAAGGAATATCAAAGAACCCTTGAATCTGTCCAGCATGTAAATCCATCGTCATAACCCGCGTTACACCTGCGGTTGTTAATAAGTCAGCAACCAATTTTGCTGAAATAGGTTCACGACCGCGTGTTTTACGATCTTGACGTGCATATGCATAATAAGGAATTACCGCTGTGATATTTCTAGCAGATGCACGTTTACAGGCATCAACCATAATTAAAAGTTCCATCAAACTATCATTTACTGGTTGACAAGTAGGCTGAATGAGAAATACATCTTTGCCGCGTACACTCTCATCTATCATTACTTGCGTTTCACCGTTATTGAAGTGCCCAACATAAGCATTGCCTAGTTCAACTCCAATGTAATCTACGATTTCTTTCGCTAATTTCGGGTTCGCATTACCTGTGAAAATACATAAATTTTTAGTGTCAATCGCTGTCATTTTAATTAATAGACCTCCAACATCCTACGATTTATTTTTATTATAAAATGAATTGATATCCAAAGTTTAAATGGAATCAAAGTTTTATTTACGTTTGTCGTGCCAGCCTTCTATATTCGTTTGTCTCGCTCTGCCTATGCCAAGTGCTGCTGGCGGTACATCCTTTGTAATGGTTGAACCGGCACCAACATAAGCGCCTTTGCCAATGGTAACCGGTGATACTAAATTTGAATTACAGCCCACAAAGGCATGATCTTCAATCGTACTACGGAATTTATTTTTTCCATCATAATTTACCGTAATCGTACCACATCCCATGTTAACCCCAACGCCGATATCAGAATCACCGATATAGCTTAAATGCGGCAATTTAGAGCCTTCACCGACAACAGAGTTTTTAACTTCAACGAAATTGCCGATTTTTACACCCTTTGCAATTTTTGTGGATGGACGCAGATGTACATATGGTCCCATAATTACATCATCGCCAATTTCACATTCATGGGCATAAGAAAAATGCGCAGTAACATTATTACCGATTTTGGTATCGGTAAATCTACTGTTTGGACCAATTTCACAATTTTCTCCAATAGATGTATTCCCTTCAATCCAGGTAAACGGGTAAATAATCGTATCTTTTCCAATCGTAACCTGACAATCAATAAACGTACTTGCCGGATCCATAATTGTAACGCCCTGCTCCATCAGCAAAGCGTTCTTACGTCTGCGTAAAATCGCTTCTGCGCCAGCAAGCTGTCCCCGCGAATTAATGCCCAAAGTTTGTTCATAATCTTCGGCCACAACCGCCCAAACTTTTTGATTTTCTTTATTTAAAATTTCCAAAACATCCGTTAAATAATACTCACCCTGCGCATTCTTGCAATTTAATTTCGCCAAGGATTCAAACAAAGCAGCACGTTCAAAACAATAAATTCCAGAGTTTACTTCATCGACAAGAAGTTCCTCCGGAGTTGCGTCTTTTTGTTCTACAATTTTACTTACTGCGCCGCTTTGCGTTCTAATAATACGACCATACCCTGCAGCATTTGGCATCTTGGCCGTTAATACAGTCGCTTTTGCGCCTGCCTGTTTATGTTCACGATATAACTTTGCCAATAATTCACCTTCAAGTAACGGTGTATCACCACAAAGTACCATAACTGTCCCATCAAAATCTTTCAGCAGCTCACCTGCTTGCATCACTGCGTGCCCGGTTCCTAATTGTTCTTCTTGAACAACAAATTCTGCCTGTGCACCGATTGCTTCTTTTACGGTCTGCCCGCCAAAACCGACAACTACAATATTCTTCTCTGAACCTGCTTGATTTGCAGCGTCTAATACATGCTGCAACATGGATCTTCCACCTACACGATGTAAAACTTTCGGCAATACCGATTTCATGCGAGTGCCTTTACCTGCGGCTAAAATAACAGTTAACAGCCCTGCTGTCATAGTATCCCTCCAAATCTAAAATCCCCTACTCAGTAATCGGCTTTAAAATAAGAATGACTCCAATGCAAGGTAATATCCCAAACAACGAGAGTCATTTTTTAATAAAACAACACTACTTTTTCGACTTCTTCGACATCGTATCATAATATCCTTCTGATAAATAAACAAAAAATCACAAAATAGGTATTACGATAAACAACATCAATAAAACATAACATCTTTCTATTGTAAAAATTATTTTTGTGATTTGCAACCCTTTATTGCAGAAATATCGATATTTTTTTCACAAAAACAAAAAAGCACTGCTTTTTACAGTGCTTTTAACCAATAACTGTTATTTAAATAAAATATTGCCTTGCCAATTCAATATCACTTATCTTATCCATATCCATTCCCAATTCCGGATAATTAGATAAGATGACGACACCGCGTACACCCAAAATTTCTGAAACACGATTTCTTGCCGCATCTACCGATAAATTCCCCAGAATAAATCTTATTAAGGTTCCCCAACCAAGTAACGATGCAAGTTTCCAAGGTTTCTTCCGATTCTTGATCATCTTCTCTGCCACAAGCATACACTGCGGAACAATATTGGGATTTACCAAAAAAATATTTCCCCCAGTAAATATACCATCACTTAATTTTACATACGTGCGTTTTGCTTGGGGAAATTTCACTTCACTTATTTGCTTTTCAATGATCGGATAATAAAAATCTCCGTCTTTTTCCTCACATTGTCTTATAAAATCATCGATGGCCTCAGTCGTAATAAACGGTACATCGACTGTCACAATTAAGGTTTTACAAGATGATTGTGACGCTTTAAGCCCTGATGTAACCGTATCCAAAATAGTTTTACCACTTTGCGCAAAGGTTATATCATACTGCTTTAAAGGCATCCGGTCGGACAGATTGCTCGGTCCAGCTACAATAATTTTTGCGATATGCTTACTTTGCTGCAACGCTTCTAATATAAAGGAAAGCATAGGCTTACCACCAATGTCGATGAAAGCTTCATACATTTGCGCATGATCTGCACTCAGTTTCTTGCTTATACCACCTGCTAACACAATCGCATTATACATTGTAGCCTCCTATGCCAATCGAACAATATTATTTTTGTTTTTTCTCCATATTTTCCATGCTGATTAAAAGCGTCTGTTCTGATTTTTCCATATGATGTTCTGCCGCTTTTTGCGCAAGTTCCACATTGCCTTGTGCAATTGCTTCAACCATTTGTCTGTGTTCTTCTAAAGTTTCTTTTAAACGACCTGGATAAGACATAGAAGTAGAACGAAACCGCGTCAATTGTTCACGTAAATTATAAATAATACCAACTAATCTTGTATTGCGGCTTGCCTGATATAAGATATCATGAAATTCTGTATCTGTTTCAACGATTTTTTCCATATCATTTTGTTCTATGTATTCACCAATTAGTACAAGTAAACGCTCCAAACGTTCTAGTTCTTCATCCGTAATCCGTTCCGCAGCAAGACCGCTTGCCAAAGAATCTAAAGATGTACGAATCTCAAAAACCTCATTGACATCGCGAATCGAAAGGTTAGCTACATATGTACCACGCCTTGGCATCATAATAACATACCCTTCCAATTCTAATTTACGAATTGCCTCACGCACCGGTGTGCGGCTCACGCCCAATTCTTCTGCCAATTGTATTTCCATTAAACGTTCACCGGGTTTTAGCACCCCTCCGCGAATTGCTTCACGTAATGTTTCGCAAACAACTTCGCGTAATGGTTGATAACTATCCAATTTTATTGGTGCTAATCTTCGTTGCATAATTTCTCCTCAACTCCCACAAACTGTTTTTGTTAAAAATATCTGTGTTTTATCCAAGCCTTTTAATTTTTCTGCGATATAAGCAGCTCTTTCTTGATCCGGCGTAATTCCAAAGACGGTTGGACCACTTCCAGACATCAAACTCGCCAGAGCACCATGCTGCAGCATAAGCCGCTTGAGTCTCTCAATTTCAGCATGCTCTTCCATAGTAACACTTTCTAGTACATTACACAATAATTTACTGATATTTTGTAAATCCCCTTGTGTTAAACACTCAATAATATCTGTAGTTTTTGGATGTGCATTGACGCTAAGCGCATTATAATTTTGATATGCCCAAGCAGTCGATATGGAAATTTGTGGTTTTGCTAAAATAACATAACACACAGGCATATCCGCCAAACGTTCTAAAATTTCGCCTCGCCCTGTCGCCAGCATCGTTCCACCTCGCATACAAAAAGGAACATCAGAACCTACCTGCGCACCTAATTCACAAAGTTCATCGTCATCTAACCCTAAAGAAAATAGCTGATTTAGCGCCAAAATAACAGCTGCGGCATCTGCACTTCCGCCAGCCAGACCA
Organism: Massilibacillus massiliensis; assembly: GCF_900086705.1. Classification (NCBI taxonomy): domain Bacteria; kingdom Bacillati; phylum Bacillota; class Negativicutes; order Selenomonadales; family Sporomusaceae; genus Anaerosinus; species Anaerosinus massiliensis. The sequence continues at coordinate 1,689,761 of NZ_LT575483.1, forward strand.
GCTGCAACTGGAATCCGCTTCGTCAATTCCATATGAATCCCTTGCGTAAGCTTAAACCGATCCACCATAAGCTTTGCTGCTTTATAAGCTAAATTATGCTCTACACGAATCACACCCGGAACATCACTGATTAGCTGTATGCCTTCAGCTTTAGAACTAAGTCGAACTTTTAATTGATCCGCCAATTCGATTTGCTGCATCACCATTGAAACTTCATGATACTGATCTGGTCTTTTCCCTAATATATCTAAAGTTAAATTTATTTTCGCACGTGCATCTACTGTTAACATTACAAACTCCCATTCATCGCCTTGATATCTTGTACTTCTTTTGCTGAAAAAATTTCTTCAATGTCTAATAAAATCAGTAAACGATCGTTTACCTTGCCAACTCCTGGAACCTGCTTCATATCAAGTTTTGCTGCTGCTGGCGGAAGATCAATATCAGCGTTTGGAACATGCCTCACTTCAGTAACTGCATCGACAATAATTCCCATGCATCTACCGTCGACCTCAACTACCACGATTCTGCTTTCGTCTGTCGGCGCATCTGCCTTCAGTCCAAAGCGTTTTCTTATATCCACGACAGGAACAATCTCACCGCGTAAATTGATAATTCCCTCCATGAACTCCGGAGCATTTGGTACTTTAGTAAATGGCATAATACGGTTGATATCCTTGACTTTTGTAATGGGCAATGCATATTCTTCTGTGGCTAAACGAAATGCGAGGATTTGTAAATCTTCACGATTGTCCATTGCGAGCACTCCATTCTTCATGTATTTAACTTAACATTGTTTCTACATGATGGTGGTTTTTGCCTGCAAATTCAGTTGTAAAATTTTAAATAAAAGAATTTTTTAGCAATGGACTAGCTGGTTCATAAGGAATGATCAACTCTTCTAAAGGTTTATGATCTTCCTGTATTTCATCCGACTCCAATACAAATTGTTGAATTGCCTGCATGGCTTCGTTATAGTGTTCATAGAAAATGACAATAAAATCTCCTGGAGTCGCATTCTTTAAAGCGGTTTGAATCGCTTCGTTTTCGGATAAGATGATGTTTACCCGCTCTGTTAAAAAGCCAGTCGTCTTTACACCTTCAGCCAATATGCCTGCGGTTTCACCAACCTTTCGGCCTCTTAAATCGCAATCTTCTTTGATATAAAGCTGATCAAAGCCTTTACCTGCGGTTTTTCCAATATTATAGATTACATCATCACGACGGTCGCCGGGAACACCAATGACCCCAACCAATCGTTTTGCCCCGAGTCGCCGTATCGTCTGTATAACAGCCTCATAGCCAGCAAAATTATGACCATAATCTAAGCAAACATCAATATCTTTCATATGAAATAAATTTAGACGTCCAACATTCTCGACAAATTCCATCAACCCTCGTTTGATACATTCAATATCAACACCATAACCAAAACTTGCGGCAATGGCTGCTAACGCATTTTGTATATTATGTTTTGCCGCACCTCCTAAAGACACTGGAATATCTTTTACATTTAAAATCACTTCGTCTTGATTTCCGCAAGCAATATAAATTTTATCATGTTTTATGAACACGGCTTTACCACCGGCTCCCAAATGTCGCCGTACTAAAATATTATTACCTGTCATGCTAAAATACACGACTTGTGCCTGCACACGCGAAGTAAGCTTTGGTGCAAAAACATCATCTGCATTGATCACAGCCGTCCCATTTACTGCAGCCAGCTCAAGTACCAATGATTTGATATGCGCCAAATCATCTAACGTTTCAATGCCATCTTGACCTAAATGATCTTCACTGATATTGGTTACAATTCCAACATCACAACGATCAAAACCCAATCCCGCTCGGACGATTCCACCTCGTGCGGTTTCTAAAACTGCAACCTCTACTCGGTCATCATGTAAAACCATCTTTGCACTCATCGGCCCGCTGCAGTCACCAGCCATTTGACACTGATCATCGAAAAACACGCCCTCTGTCGTTGTCATCCCCACATGAAAACCAGCTTTTTGATAAATCGCACTGAGCATTCTTGTAACGGTTGTCTTCCCATTTGTCCCTGTAATCGCAATGACAGGAATACGTCCATCGCTGCCATAAGGAAATAAATATTCAACAATTTCGCCGCCCACATCACGCGCTTGTCCGGCGCTTGGATAATGATGCATACGGATGCCCGGTGCAGCATTGATTTCAATAATTGCACCATTTTTATCATCGATTGGTTTTCCTATATCTTTTGCGATAATATCCATTCCCATAATATCTAAGCCAATCATTTGCGCAATCCGCTGTGCCAATCGCACATTTTCCGGATGCACACTAGCAGTCACATCTACTGCAGTTCCACCTGTACTGATATTTGCAGTTTCTTTGATTTTTACAATCCGTTTTGCCTCAGGTACAAGACTTGGCGTAAGTTGCTGTTTTTCTAAAACAAGCAAAGAAATCGCATCTAAAGAAATGTTGGTCAATGGCTTATCGTGACCTTCTCCGCGCAGTGGATTTTGATTTGCAAGGCAAACCAATTCCTCCACCGTATGCGTTCCATCTCCAATAATATAAGCCGGAATACGCTCTGCTGCCGCCACCAATTGATTGTTGACCATACACAAGCGATACTGCCGCCCAACAACATAGTTTTCCACTAAAACTTCATGATCATAGGCCCGTGCAACTTGAAAGGCTTGCCGAATCTCCTGCTCACTATGAATATTTACCGTAACACCGCGTCCATGACTCCCAGCGAGTGGTTTTACAACTACGCTGCAATTCAGTGTACGCCAAGCCTCTACAGCCTCTGTTTCATTGGTAACAATAAAATTTTGTGGAACACTAATTCCATGCTCTGACAAAAATTGTGTTGTCAAATATTTATTAGCGACTAAATCCGTCGCAAGTAAACTCGTTTGATTTGTAACAGTTGACCATATCTTTTTTACATGCTTGCCTTGTCCCAAAATCAGCAAATCTTCGTCTGCAAATCGATGGATTGGTATATCACGTTTTTTAGCAGCCTGATAAATAGCCGCTGCACTAGGTCCCAATTGTAAACTTTCACGCAAGGTTTTTAACTTTCCAAGCGGTGTAGCAAGATCAAATGGTTCATTCATAATCAGTGCATTTAAAAAACTTTCTATTAAATACGCACATTTTTTTGCAATCGTTTCTGTTTTATAACCTACAATTACATCATAGATTTCCTGTTCATCACTTACGCGTGCTTTACCATAACCTACTTTGTCACCACAAAGATTTTGCAATTCCAGCAGTAAATGCTCAAAGATATGCGCTAAATAGGTACCCTCTCTTAGCCGTTCTACAAATCCGCCACGATGCCCTACAGAACAGTAATGTTCTTCTAAGCTCGGAACTTGCTCTAACAAGCGATCGACAAAGCCATCGATCTTTGAACTCGGTGTATCTACATATTGTCCCAAAGACAATTTGATCCAAAGAACAGAGCGATAACTAAAAATATTCGCACCTCTGAGTACATTAAGCTTCAATATTTTCATCATTCAGCCTCCTATTTGTGCGAAACATATGGTTTACGATTTCGTAAATCATATCCAAAGCCATTCGGTAAAATATGCAAAATTACATTTGTAATTGCCAAGGGATCAAACAGACTCGATTCTGAGATATTCGAATGTACGATTTGCCTGCCATCTACAATGGTTACCGTTTGTGATCCAACAACACAACATTTGCCGTTTGCCTCTACCAAAATTGCTGTATCTTCATCTATTCCAATTCCGATCACATTTGGATTTTGCGCCACCACAGCCAGCAGACGATTGATTCTGCCTCTTTGGGCAAAATGTTGATCAATCACAACCTTGTCAATGAAGCCCATTCCTTCTGCCATGCTAATGGTCGCCTTTTTCGGCGTCTCACTGGAATCTCCACCGATAATCATCGTATGACTCATCACAGAAGCACCTGCACTGGTTCCGGCAAGCACCGCTCCCTTCGCAAAAGTTTCTTTGATTGCCTTATCTATCACTGAACCACCCAAAATACTCGTCAAACGCAGCTGGTCTCCGCCGGTAAAAAAGATTCCTGTATAAGTCGAAAAATTCTCTGCTAAATGTTGATCAAATGCCTGTATACGATCTGCAATATGGATAATGTCCACTTCTTTCGCACCGAGCCATTCAAATACTAATTTATATTCAACACCGACTTCCTCAGGCAGCTCTGTGGCTGTTGTCATAACCGCAATCTTTGCATCTCTGCCCCCTGCACGCTCGATAAATGTACGAAGTATTTGACATTCACCGGATTTATCCTCATTCCCACCAATAATCAACAATACCCCTTCAACCTTGCTTTGCATATTAGCCTCCAAATCATAAATGTAGACTTCGTTTAGGTGAAGTTTCGCCTTCATCTAATCCTTGCCAAATTGTCCAAAAACCGTTTCTACGCTCACCCAAAAGTAAGGCGCTATGCGGTTTTGTCATTAGATAAAATCATCTTATACGAAATAGAACTCTCTATATTATTTGCCAACAATTCGGAAATTATATACATATTATTTTTAAAAAACACCATTCGAGGTGAAAAATCATAAAATAATAAATAAATCATAAGAACAGGAGGCTTCTCATGGACAATATATTAGAAAAAAAACGTGAGACTACAATACCCCAAAATAGGATCATTCGTATTGTAAAATCTTCACGTTTGCTTACCATCTTAGACGGTGATACTCTCATTTATCAATATCCTATTGCCATAGGCAAGCCAAGCACACCTACACCAGAAGGCAACTATGTAATCGCAACAAAAATCAATAACCCCGGCGGCATTTTAGGCTCACGCTGGATGGGATTAAATTATGATGCCTATGGAATCCACGGAACCAATAGACCTTGGCTGATCGGTCAGATGGTTTCCAACGGCTGCATTCGTATGCATAATCAAAATGTTGAAACACTCTACTCTCTTGTGGCTTTAGGAACCCCCGTTTACATTCGGAATTGATGCCGTTAGCATGGCCGCGACTTCTTCTGCCATCTTACATCGCGTAAGAAGAAATGTTTTCAATTCTGCTCTAGTCTCTATATCGCTGAGCCATTCTTCTGGAATATCATCCACAATTTGTTCGATTTGTTCTTTTGTAATTGTTTGAAACTTCTCGACATAAGAAACAAAATCACCTTCTTGTAAATAATGCCGCAATAAGGTTCCATAAGCACGCCGCTTATTTAACTTAACACCGTTCAGCATAATTGCTAAATTTTCTTTTTCCCATCTGCCGCTGCCAAATAAGTGAGAGTTATCAATTGCATACATGCGGTAGCCATCGATTTCACGACGAATTAACATGTTTTTTCCATTTAAGGTTCGATCCCCATTATGAAACAAGTGATCAAATAACATCACCCCAGCAAATTGCTGCTTATTGGTTACCGCCTGCAAATGATAATGATGCACATATTTACAGTCCCGTAAATAATACGTTGCAAAATGTAATCCGGCGATGACTCTTGCCCGCACCAATCGTTTAGAGCTTTTAATGAACTCCTCTGTTAAGGTCATCATATCACTGCGTGGAAAACAAAGATCTGTTAATTGACCTATGCGGCTGGCTATATATTCATTTACTAAAACCTTAGTTCCCAATCGATTATTCTTTAACTTAACAACATAAGTTTCATCATCATCCGCTCTGATCAAACGTGGCACTGTTACCCCGACACCAATTGCACCTATATATTCCTTTGCAAAAAGCATGTTCATCCCTCCATAAAGCGCATGCAGCGTCTTGACCAGCCTTTTACCCTGTCAAGATACTAAACTGATACATTATATGATAAATTTTCTTACATATGCAAAAAATGCACGCTAGATTCTAGCGTGCATTTTTTTAATCATTCAAACTGACAAACCAACTAGCAAGCCATCCCGTCGTGCCATCTGATAATACAACTTTATACCAGCCAAAGGCTTGCTCTCTAACCGTGACAACAGTGCCTTTGTTTACTTTTGTAATCGATGGATAATCCGTTCCCGGTCCGGTACGTACATTTACGCTGTTTCCTGTCAAAGTTCCGGTTCTGCCGTTGACTGACATATTCGTTCCGGCAGTAGGTTCTACTGTTTCCGTAACGATCACCTCTTCCGGAATGATTGGTTCCGGTATTGGCGGTACACCATAGGTCGACTGCATAAAGGAAATCTGCTCATCACTAAACTCAGAAGCTGAGGTTTTATTATCAGCAAAGCCGGATGTGCCATACATCGTTCCCGGTTCAATAGGCGACATCGTCGTAACTTCCATCTCTGCCATCGTCGTTACACGAGTCCAGAACTTCAACACGATCGTAATGTGTACTTTACGAGGCTGACATTCATCAAAGTCATAATCTACATATTCAACGCTGCAATCTGCAGTCGCCGTCATATCAGGATGCGCACCTTCGACTTCTATATCGCGAAGAAATTTAATATGACTTTTTTCAAATGCATGTACGGGTTCATTCGGCAGATCTGCCACATACATTACCTTAACCTCTAAATCACCACGAACAACTACTCTGTTTGGAATTACCTCTACGCCGTAAATATCTACATCTTTTACGTAGACATCCACGACTTGCCTTATATCTGGTTTTCTTTTTGGCACACACATATCAAATTCTAGTATTTTTTGCCGCATTTCTGCTGCGAGTACCTGTTCAACCTCGATCACTTCCTGCATTGGCTGAGGGCATCCACAAAACATAGTTTGAGATGGATCGATCGGCCTTCCAGATATTCCTGTGGCTGATGCACTCGTTGTTGATTCAGAAGCTTGGCGTGTATTTTCGTCCATTTCTTCTTCCCCCCTTTCTCAGTGAACTTATCCTTTCGGTTTACTTGGTAATTCAGGTGCTGCCGGTGCCTGCGCTGCAGGTTGCGTTGCCGCTCCACTTGTCATATTTTGTGGCGGATTAATTTGCACTTCGCGATCTGCCAATACTTTTGCATTAATTCTAAGCATTACGGAGACATCGAATTCGCGGAAACAAACCTCTTCGCAACATGGTTTACAATGTGGATCTGGTTTCATTGGCGGACATTTAGGCGGACAAATTGGTTTATCTGGTGGACAAGGTGGTTTTGGATGGTGATGATGATGTGGATAGTCATCATCATCGCACGGATCATCACATGGATCTCCGCAAGGATCGTCATGCCCGTACATATGATCATGATCATCGTCGTCCATATCGCCATGGTATTTATACTTATATGCACGCGACATCTCTGGTACATCGTAATCAACGAACTCAACCGTTGCAGTTGCATCTGCATCCATACCGCGTCTTGCCCCTATCATACTAATATCTTGCAACCATTTTATATGTTTGAGTTCCACCGCATGCACCGGTTGATCCGGCAGACAAGCTACATAGATTACTTTTACTTCAAATTCCCCACGCACCATGACATGGTCGGTAATACAATCAACACTGTTTACCTCAACATTTTTTACAAAAACGTCGACAATCTGCTCAATGGAAGGTTTCTTTTTCGGCACGCACACATGTATATCTAAAATCTTTTGCTCTTCTCTTTCCCCCAACACCTGCCGAACAACAATTGTTTGCGGCCCCGTTGCTGCGCCCAGTGTGCAATAATCTGGCATCATATATTGATTAAAACGTCTCTTTCCATCTTTCACTCAAATTCACCCCTTTTGTGTTTTCTATTTATATATATGTCTGGAATAAATTTTATGTGAAAAAAAATATAGAAACATTTATTTTTTATCTGCAATCTCTTTTACATAAGATTGATAAAAAAAAGGAAAGTCTGCAAAATGCGGACTTTCCTTTTTAACTACCTGTTGATAAATTCCTGTACGACATAAACTTTACCATTCGGTGCATGTTTTACGCCAATGCCTACTTCAGTATAATGTTCATTTAAGATATTTTCACGATGTGTTGGACTGTTCATAAAAGCAATTTCTGCTGCTTCTATCGTATCATTTAACGCTAAATTTTCGCCTGCATATTTGTATTCAATTCCTGCACGATCCATACGATTAAAGGGCGTTAATCCCTCTGGATTGTTATGTGCAAAGAATCCTCGTTTTATCATATCGTCCGCATAATTCTCAGCCAGATTATGCAGCTCCTGATTATATACAAGCGGCTCCAAGCCATGGGCACTGCGATCACGATTAAGCAAAGTCAAAGCTTGCATTTCCTCCGTTGTCGCAGATTCCGATTTTGCAGCATAAGCAGAGTTTACAAAAACCCCACTTATCGTTGTCATTAACACAGCGAAAAAAACAGCAGCAAACAACCAGTGTTTTAATTTCATTACAACATACCTTTCTGCAAATCCAAAGCCTACGCATCTTGAACATTATTTTATTTTCTAGCAAAAAAAAAAAAATCCTTTAGGTAATATTTTCTCTAACAACTATATGGCGTTTTCGGTAACCCTAAACGGAATTTTCCTCTTGTTTCCACTCCGCCAACTCCTTCAATTCCAGTAACAGAAGCTGCAATTGCATCACTGACGTCAACCGTACGATTAATCGGCGTAAACGCTACTTTTTCAGCAATAAAAACAGGATCATATGCATGAATAAAAATCCTGGTTGGTGCAGACGCGAAGTTTGCACCAGCCGCTAAAATTGCCTCAAAATGAGATTGGCAAGCACCGGCAAAAATGACTAAGTCATCTCTGCTAGGTTCAAATTCACGAACTTTCTTTACCGATTCAACGAAATATTTTGAATGACGATAATTGTTTATATCATTAAAATCTTTTTTACTCCCAAGCAAAGCATCATGACCAGTTAATACCAGAATGTCGGGATGATACTGTTCTACCAAGCCAGTGACGAATATCGGCTGTTTTACTTCATCAATGCATCTGCCAACAGCATCTATGTTTAATTGGCTATATGTTTTTAGACACATCTTTAAATATTCCTCGTCACCATCAATATGCAACACTCGCCCTGGCAAATCAAAAAAAGAAAATTTTTTCGATGACTCACCCCTAAGTAAGTCTTTCTGTCTACGTTCACCTTTACGTCTATCAAAAGCGCGATCCAACCCACTGCGCTGTATCCGTTCTAGATTTACAACTTCATTGCGTAGACATTCTGCCGTAATCGCTTCTAAATCATTGATTGGTGCATCTGCAACCAATCGTAAATGCATGCCTTTCAGCACACAGCTGCCTGCATTTTTTTCGTTTTTTTCTATATTAATGACTTTGAAAATAATATCTTTACCGTGAGATTTTCTAACTACCAAATCGCCAATAGCAACCACACTGATCCCTCCCCTCCTCGTTAGTTCATATTATGTAGTAAAATGAAATTTTGCTACGCTGTAAGCAAAACTCTGTAAATCTATCAATGTAACAAAGTGAATCTACAATCAATATACTGTATCATCTTTAGTCTACAATTCGCGAGGTGAAATCGTATGATATCTGCTATTGTCCCAGCAAAGAATGAAGCTGGGCGCGCTGTAACTGTACTAAGAAATTTAGCTTTGCTGCCAATTGATCACATTATTTTAATCGTCAATGGTTGTCGTGATACGACACTTTATGAATCGCTCAATTTAAAACTTCCCAAACTACAATTACTTTATTTTCACGAGTGCCTTGGCATTGATGTTCCACGTGCAATCGGCGCCAAAGTTGCCTTAACACTCGGCAGTGATATCGTCCTTTTTATAGACGGTGACATGGTTGGTACCTTTAATGATAAATTAACTGAACTCCTCGAAACGACGCTCTCAAAAAAAATTGATATGGCCTTAACCAATTGCTATCCTACCGCACCTCGCCATATTGAAAAATGCAACCCAACATTCAAATGGCGTCTAAAATTAAACCAAGAACTAGCTTTAGATAAAAAGCTCAACATTGCCAGCCCTGTACATGGTCCGCATGTACTTTCAAAAAAATTACTCAAAGCGTTACCGCTCAACGAACTTGCGATTCCCCCAGTTTCATTGGCACTTGCCAAAAAGCATAAACTTAAAATAGAGATCGGTACGACCATCCCACATTATCTCCTTGGTTCCTCCGTCAAAGGTAACGTACATAGTACGAAAATCATTGACACCATCGTCGGCGACTGCCTCGAAGCAATTTCCCTCTACAAAAATGAACCCCGCACCCGCCAATGGTTAAACAAAACCTATATCGGTTACCACAATGAAAGACGCTTTGATATATTAGATGAAATTTTGACAGAAATATAAACTTTCACTATCATTGTAATCATGTAAAATGATGGCTGTCACGCTAAGACTACATTCACAAAAATATGAATGCACACCACTTACACAGAGGTCCTTTTGGCATTGCCCAAAAGAACGAAAAAGCTAGGCCTTAAGCCTCCAAAATACTTGAAAAATAATCGACTTACTAAAATTCTTAACTCGCTTCGCTCAGACAAACGAATTTCTTAACGTAAGCCAATTATTTTCATCCTTCGGAACGTATTTTTCCGGAAAAGGCCGAGTACGAAAACAAAAACTATATCATTCTAGTTCAACAGTACCTTTGTAATTTAAATAATAAAAAGATCAATCTATTTTTTGAGATTGATCTTTTTATTATACAAATACCTAGCAACCTATAAAGCCTCACACTGTTTTATAGGTTAACACTTCTGAAATACAGCAAGTGATGCAAAAGTCTTCCTCCTACCACCACATTCATAATGATTTTCTAAAACTGTGATGTGCATAAATGACTATTGAAGAAAACTCAGGGAGTGTAAAATAATCTGTGTAAGTATAAAACTTGCACAGATTATTTTAATATTGGATAATAAAAAATATTAAACACGAAAAGGACGAAAAAATGGCTAGAAAAAACTCTGAACAAGAACAGCTTGCCCAAGAAATTATTGCAAAATATCAACCAAAATCTGTCGAAGATATGCAAAATGCCTTAAAAGATATTTTCGGACCGATGTTCCAAGCAATGCTAAAAGGTGAATTAGATCACCATCTTGGTTATTCAAGTAATGATCGTGGTGAAAAAGAATCCTCAAATCGTCGTAATGGGTATTCACAAAAAACTCTTAAAAGTTCTTTGGGTTCTATTCCAATTGATGTTCCGCGTGATCGTCAAGCGACTTTTAAGCCACAAATTATACCCAAACATAAAACCAATGTATCTGACATTGAGCAAAAAGTTTTAGCGATGTATGCGCGTGGACTCAGTCAACGAGATATAGCCGCAACGATTGAAGATATCTATGGTTTTGAAATATCTCATGAACAAATTTCAATCATCACAGATAAAATATTAGAAGAGCTCGATCAATGGCAAAAACGTCCCTTAAATCCATTCTATCCATTTGTTTTTGTCGACTGCATGTACGTGACAATTCGAAAAGATTATGAAGTTAAGAGTTGCGCAGTTTATACGATTCTTGGGTACAACATGGATGGTCATAAAGATATCTTAGGATTATGGATCAATGAAAATGAAAGTAAGCATACCTGGATGCAAATCTTCGATGAGCTCAAGGCTAGAGGAATACAAGATATCGGATTCATCTGTATGGATGGATTGAGCGGATTAGAAGATGGAGCTAAAGCAATATTTAAAGACGTAAATGTACAGAGATGTATCGTGCATTTAATAAGAAATTCTATAAAATATGTTCCAAGTAAGGACTATAAGGGATTTACAGCCCAGTTAAAGAAAGTATATGGAGCTTCAAGTTTAAAAGCGGCAATTGCGGAATTTGAGCGATTTAAAGTGGCGTGGGCAAACTATCCTGGAGCCGTTAGCGTATGGGAACGGAATTTCTCACATATAGAGCAGCTTTTTAATTACGGTAGTGCAGTGCGAAAGATTATGTACACAACAAATGCCATAGAAAGCGTGAATTCAAGTTTCCGAAAAGTGACAAAAAAAGGAGCGTTTCCAAATGAAAACGCCATACTGAAAGTATTGTATTTACGAGTTACAGAACTTTATAAAAAATGGCATGATCGCCCAGTTCTCAATTGGTCTATGGTTCGAAACCAACTTTCAATTGATACTAGGATTCAGCCGATTTTTCAAAAATATGAACAACACTTTTAATCTTGTTACACAAAATTCTTGACACTCCCAAAACTCAAGGGATCTCGGCTCTTCTTAGGATCCAGACTCGGCGGAATCAAAACTTCCCAAACAGTCCCGCGAAATCCACCATAACTTGTCGAAGTGCTCTTATTCTCCTTTACACCCAAATCATCAAGTTTACGTTGAAAATCCAAATATGCATACGCTTTATTTAAGTAGTTATTAATTTCGAATACCAATATATTATGATCTAAGTCTATTCTATATCACCACATTGACGATACTTCTACCTACCATTGTGTCTTGAATGTTTTTTATCTCTTCTTTTTGCGCACAACTTTTCATTTTATCATCCTGCATCATATTTTCATTTACTAGCTCAGTGACATCCATGAATGAAGTCTTCACAGTTTCACCTTCTGAATGAAATTCTTCCATAAATTTATTAATAAGTTCTTCTAGGGACTTACTCTCTAATTGAATTCTCAAAATTTTATCTCTCGACAATTCTCCTAGCGCTGTAATGAAACTTTCGCCCATTTGTCTGGATTTTTTTTTCGCATCGCTTAAAGTCAAATCTCCAAAATACTCATCAAAAGCTTTAGTAGCATTTTTCATTTGTTCAGTAGATGGATCAGTATCAAGATATTCCCCATGAGCGGATTGAGTAACCACATTTTTGATATAATTAACAATACTATTTGTACCTTCGGAATCCATCTTATCTAACTTTTCCAATAACTCTTTATAATAATTATTATCTGTGCCAAAAATTTTCGAATAGTTATTTAAACATATATTAAGTTCTTGTGCTGCTCCGCCAAAATTACGCCAAGCATCCTGATGCCCATTAAAGGGTTCCAGCATAACATGAATCGAGCTTTCTATATTTCCGCCAAAAAATTCTTGGGCTGCAATGTCATCTAATACTTTACGGATTGATGGATCTTTATCGGCCTTATAGGCAACAAATTCATTCTGATCAATCGATTCATCAATGTTCTCGCTATCTCCAACAAATCGTTTCATCAACATATTTTCTTTTTCATTCATTAATTGCAACATATAAGCGGGATTTTCCTCCAAATCACTGCCTAAATTATTATTTTGTACCTGATTTTGTCCCACTTTCTGGCTGTTTATCGAATTTACAAACAATATTTTGTTCACATTTACATCCGTATTCTGTCTCACAATTCTTTGCATTTCTTTTCCTCCTTGAACTGGAAATAGGTATCTATTTTTAGTATATCCCTGTAAATTTTATTTTTCAACAATAAATTACAAAAGAGGTAATCTTATACACGATTACCTCTTCATAATTTATTATTTTATAGACATATATGATCACCATTTTATTTCCACATTAGTTTTTCAAACGCGTCGATCGGCATAGGCTTGGCGTAAAGGTATCCTTGGGCGAGATCACAGGAGCATGCTTTAAGAAAGGCTGCTTGTTTTGCCGTTTCTACACCTTCTGAAACCACTTTCATTCCTAACATTTTCGCCATTTGAATTACATGTTGAATAATAATTTTTTCTCGTATATTTTCTGCTCCATTATCCAAAAATTCCTTGTCCAACTTCAAATAATCTACGGGCAAATCTCTCAATAACTTTAAGGAAGAATACCCGCTGCCGAAATCATCAATGGATATAGAAAAACCAAAATTTCTAAGCTTTTTCATCAAATTTATAATATCAGAAATCTTTTCTGTAAACACGCTTTCTGTAAGTTCTAATTCTATGTATCTTGTCGGAACATGATATCGCTTAGCTAATTGAACCAATACCGTTATAAAGGTCGGATCAGTCAAATACACCCTGGATAAATTCACTGAAATTGGCACGATTTCACGCCTTTGATCCAGCCATTTCCTTAAACTTGCGTAGACTGTTTCAAATACATAAAAATCTAATTTTGCAATAAAACCATTTTTCTCAAACACCGGAATAAACTCTCCCGGCGACATAAATCCTTTTGTCGGACTGATCCAACGAACTAGAGCCTCCGCACCTCTTATTTTTCCCGTTGCCAATTCAATTTTAGGCTGATAATACACAATAAATTCTCGCTTCGTCAATGCCTCCTCTGCCATATCTTCGAGTGCTTTTTCTCGTAGTAAAGTCTGCAAAAACCGATCATTGTAAAAAACTAAACTCGTTTCATGCCCCTCTCTCGTTTTTCTTCTCGCTAGATCCGCCCGATCTATAACTGTATGAATCGAGCTGCCATCTGCTTTTAAAAGATAAACGCCACAGCTAAACACCAACTTATAGCAACCTGTTTTCGTACTCGTATAATATTGTATTTTGCGGTGTAAAGATTTTAGCCATTGAATCAAAGTTTCTTTATTAATATATCGCGTCAAAATTAAAAATTTATCTGCCTCGGCCCTAGTAAACATCCGATCCGGCGTAGCCATTTCTTTTAATTGATTGGCAATATACTTTAAAATTTCATCACCGACTTCAAATCCAAACATATCATTGATATACCGGAATTTTTTTATATCAAAACAAATCATTACATAGGAATCTGCCTTATCATGATTTATTTTATCAATAATTTTCGCAGCATTTAACTTAAATTTATTTAAATTCCACATACCTGTCAATGCATCAGTATAAGCAAGTTTTTCTATTTCTTCTTGCGCACGCATCTTTACCAAATAAGATGCAATAAATTTTGCTACGATCATCAGAGAATCTATTTCTTCCTGTGTCCATTTTCTCACTCTTCGGCATTCATCAAACCCAATAAATCCTTTGAAATCATCATTTTCTGAAAACCCATACTGTAAAAGTGCTTTGATCCCGCAAGCTTTCCAATATGTTTTTAACCTCTGGACATCTGATAAACTGTATCTTTCCTCTATAACACGCAAGTCTTCAATATAAAACAATCGCTCTTTTGCAATACCGTAAAAGCGAATTTTATCATGCTTTTTAATCCGTGATTCTACACTTTTATTACACCATTCATAAGTGAGATTCATGCTGGCATCCCACGGATCATTTTCAAAAATATAAACTCTGCTTACATTGAAATGTTTGCCAATCATACTCAATACCATATTAATGCCGCTGCGAAGATCCTTAGTTTCAAATAATATTTCAAAAATATTAATGAGTCCCAACATATAACTTTTCTTATTATAATCCACCAATTTGTTACTGTAAGCTGCAGTATCAGAAAGCGAATCCACCGAGTTATATTGATTGGAATAAACTGAATGTTCTATTTTCTCGTCGTAAAATTTAAAGGCATTTTGTTTTAAAGACTTTGCTTCATTTAAAGCTTTATTGGCATTTGCAAAGAGTTTTTGATAATCGGTTCCATGCTCCGGGAAAAACGCGATACCAATATTACAAAAAATACGCTGCAACTGATTCTCTCCTGAATACACGTGCCGAAAAATATTGCCCACCATCTTCGCTTTTTCTTCTATCTGTTGCATCGACTGAATGTCTTTAAAAAAAATAAGAAAATCATCCCCGCCAACCCGTCCAATGATTTCTGTATCGATAAATTCTTTTTTTAACTCTGTTGATAAATCGAGCAGTACTGCATCACCAAATAAATGACCTACCTCATCATTGATCTGCTTAAAATTATCAATATCAATCAACATACAAGCATGCCTTAAGTTTTTCCCAGTCGTTTCCAGATACTCTTGAATAATTTCTTGCATTGCTGATTTATTATAAAAGCCTGTAAAAGAATCTATCTTAGCATGTCGATTTAACTGTTTTGTTCCAAACTCTGCAATCGTTTGTACTTTTTTATCATCGTTAAGATCCGTAAAAATTCCTTGAAAGATGATTCCATCCTTTGTTTGACATATTTTTTTTGCATGAAGCACGATCCACTTTATACTTTGATCCGGCATGATATGACGATATTTAAATTTTATCTTATCACCCTTCGAAAGTTGTTCTTTCATTAAAGTTTGTATGGGCTTAACTTCTTCTTGATTCACACTGATACCAAAATACATTTCAAACAAATTATGGTATTCGGCCTGCGTATATCCCATCATTTCAAAAAAAATTCGATTTGCCGTCAATAACTGAAATTTATTATTATAACGAAACTTAGCAACTCCGCAAGGAAGCTCTTCTGCGATTGTTAAAAACCATTCATGTTCCATAAAACGCTCCAACTTTCACCATCATATGAGTTATTTAAACATATACTACAATAAATTTTCATTATTTTTTATTATACTATAGGAGAAAAATTTTTTAAATTTTATATTTTAAATATCTTCATTTTTTATTTCTGTTTATATTTATTTTATTTTAAATAATATTTCTCCTTTAATATAAATTATTGTTGACATGAATCCATTGGAAGTTTTATACTTTATATAGATTGAGTGTATTTATATTCAGAGAGGAGAATTAAAGATGGATGCTATTTTATTATCCAGATGGCAATTTGCAATCACAACAATTTATCACTTTTTATTTATTCCCTTGACTTTGGGACTGTCATTATTTATAGCTATACTAGAAACCTTATATGTGAAAACAGGAAAAGAACAGTATAAACAGATGACAAAATTTTGGGGCAAGCTTTTTTTAGTCAACTTTGCAATGGGTGTCGTTACAGGCATTGTCCAAGAATTTCACTTTGGTATGAACTGGTCGGAATATTCTAGATTCATGGGTGATATTTTTGGCGCCCCTCTTGCTTTAGAAGCTTTAACTGCATTTTTTATCGAATCTACTTTTTTAGGACTATGGATTTTCGGCTGGGATCGGCTTTCTAAAAAAATTCATTTGGCTTGTATCTGGCTTGTTGCTTTTGCCAGCAACCTTTCTGCCTTTTGGATTCTAGTTGCAAATTCATTTATGCAACATCCCGTTGGCTATACAATCCGTAATGGACGCGCAGAAATGCTTGATTTTACTGCACTTCTCACCAATCCATACGTAGCTGGCCAATTTTCTCATACTGTTTTATCCGGCATCGTAACTGCTGGTTTTTTCGTAGTTTCGATCAGTGCCTATCATTTACTCCGGAAAACGCACGTGGAATCATTTACGAGTACAATGAAAATCGGTTTAGTATGGACAATTATCGGCTTATTCGCTGTCATGGGCAGCGGTCATCTTCAAGCCCAATCACTCATCCATACACAACCAATGAAATTAGCTTCTATTGAGGCTTTGTGGAAAACTGAAAATCCCGCTCCGTTTACACTTTATACACAAATTGATCAAGAAAAACAAAAAAATTCTTCACAGATCGCGGTTCCCGGCATGCTCTCTTTTATGGTTTACAACCAATTCGATGGAGAAATTAAAGGATTAACCGATCTACAAAAAACAAATGAACAACAATTTGGCCCTGGTGATTACATCCCTGATGTACCCGGTTTATTCTGGAGCTTCCGTATCATGGTTCTCGCCGGAGTAATCATGATTGGGATTGCAATCATCAATGCTTTCTACATTTTTACAAATAAATCTAGTGGGTATGCACTCGCATTAAAAGCATTGTTATTTGCACTGCCATTGCCATACATAGCAAACTCTACCGGCTGGTATGTTACGGAAGGCGGCAGACAGCCTTGGATCGTCGTAGGTCTGCAAAAAGTAAGTACCGCTATATCACCAAATATTACAACAACGGAAGTGTGGATTTCATTAATTGGCTTTACTCTGATTTATACAATCCTTGCTTACGTTGCGATTTATGTATCCGTTAAATTCATCAAAAAAGGTCCTGAGACCCCATTACAATCGATGAAAGGTGGTCGGGCATAATGGATTTAAATATACTTTGGTTTATTCTAATTACCGTTCTTTTCATCGGTTTTTTCTTCTTAGAAGGATTCGACTACGGTGTAGGTGTACTCCTACCATTCTTAGGTAAAAACGATACCGAGCGTCGCATCATCATCAATACGATTGGGCCGGTTTGGGATGGCAATGAAGTCTGGATGATTACAGCCGGCGGTGCATTATTCGCAGCATTTCCTCACGTTTATGCCACAATGTTCAGCAGTTTTTATATCGCTTTATTTCTCATGCTGCTCGCATTGATCGCACGCGGCGTTACCTTTGAATTCCGCAGCAAAGATGAAAACCCGATATGGCGCAGTACTTGGGATTGGACCCTTTGCATCAGCAGCGGAATCCCGGCACTTCTTTGGGGTGTTGCGGTAACCAACTTGATACAAGGAATTGCAATCAACGAGAAGATGATTTATATTGGAACTTTCTTTGATTTATTAACACCGTATACAATTGTTGGCGGATTGGCTTTCTTATTTGTTTTTATTTTTCACGGTGCAATGTTCCTTGCTTTGAAAATTGAAAGCACGAGTATGATTGAAAGAGTCCGCGGTCTCGCACTTAAAAATGGGTTGATTGCAGCTGTCGTTTTTGTCATCTGTATGATTTTAACCTATACAAATACAACTTTATTTTCCAGTGTCCTTGCTGCAAGCAGCTTAATCTTAGCAGCGATTACATTTGTAGCCGGCTACATTTTTGCCTGGTTGAAAAAATATGGATTTGGCTTTATAATGAGTTCATTAGCAATTGTTTTAACTACGATTGCATTCTTCGCTGGATTATTCCCTCGCTTAATGGTTTCCAGTTTAAATCCAAATTGGAGTTTAACAATTTATAACGCTGCTTCTTCTACTTATACATTGCAAATTATGACCGTTGCAGCATTATGTTTGGTTCCTGTAGTCCTGATCTATCAAGGGTGGACTTACTGGGTATTCCGCAAGAGGGTTACGGCTAAAGACTTGGAGTATTAATTGCATGCTGGATAAACGCTTACTCACTGAAGCAAAAGTATATCGACATCGTTTTTTTAAAATTATTGGCTTAAGTATCATCAATGCAATTTGCATCGTGCTAACAGCTTATGAACTGACCAAAATTATTCATGGTGTTTTTTTAGAAAAACTTCTTCTATCAGAAGTAGTATCGCCTCTCGCGATACTACTTTTCGTTATGTCTGTAAAATCAATTGTTTTATGGCTCACAGAAAATACTGCCCATACAATTGCCCAACAAATAAAACATGATTTACGTACACGCTTACTGCACCATTTGCTTGCCCTTGGTCCCATCACCTTAGCCAGAGAACAAGTCGGCGAACTCATAAACCTGCTGACAGAAGGTATCGACCATTTAGATGACTATTTTACTAAATTTTTACCGCAAATCATCAGCACTGCAATTTTACCGCTTCTAATTCTTATGATCATTTTGCCAATTGACTATAAAACTGCTCTGATTCTCCTCTTTACCGCTCCACTCATTCCAATTTTCATGATCCTCATCGGTAAACGCGCCGACAAAGAAAATAAAAAACAATGGCAGACATTATCAAACATCAGTGCTTATTTTCTTGATGTGATTGAAGGATTAACTACACTTAAAATATTAAATCAAAGCATTGCTCAAATAAAAAAAATTGAGACTTTGAGCAATGAATTTCGTGATATTACTTTAAAAGTGCTTCGTATTGCCTTTTTGTCTGCACTTATTTTAGAATTGGTTGCAACTTTGAGTGTAGCTTTAGTCGCAGTTACAGTTGGCTTACGTCTACTAAATGATAACATCACGTTCTCCACTGCTTTCTTTCTTTTATTAATTGCCCCAGAATTTTATCTTCCATTGCGTCAACTCGGTACAGCATTTCATGCATCTATGGCTGGAACCACTGCCGCAGATCACATCTATCAAGTCCTAAAAAATCCTGTGCACAAATCTACTGCAAAAGATCAGAAGGTCTCGTTTCATAAAACATCCAAGCTTGGCATTGCATTTGAAAATGTTTCCTTCTCTTATCTAGCCAATCAACCTGTTCTAAATGAGATAAATTTTGCGATTGCTCCAGGAGAGCATGTTGCGATTGTTGGTGCCAGCGGTGCTGGTAAAACGACATTATTTCACCTGCTGTTAAATTTTATTCAGCCACAAAGCGGAAAAATTTTAATCAATCACACTGATTTATCCAGTATCGAACAAACTGCGTGGTTAAAAAATATCGCTTACGTTCCACAAGCACCACATATCTTTGCACAAACAGTCGCTGAAAATATTGCAATGGCAAATACCGATGCAACGTTTCAGGAGATTGAAGCAGCAGCAAAAGCTGCAATGGCACATGATTTCATTCAGCAGTTACCTCTAGGATATCAAACAATGCTTGGTGAGGGTGGTCATCAATTAAGTGGTGGTCAAATGCGACGTATCGCAATTGCAAGAGCTTTTCTGCAAAATGCACCACTTATACTTTTAGACGAAGCAACATCTGGCTTAGATGTCAATACAGAAGCCGATGTTACAACTGCACTCCATAAACTTACAAAAGAAAAAACTGTACTCATCATTGCTCATCGTTTACGTTCTGTTGAAACAGCAGATAAAATTATTGTTATGCAACATGGACAGGTACTTGAAATTGGCAGCCATGATGAGCTCCTCCAGCAACGCGGCGCATACTTTACTCTATTAATGGCATATCGAGGTGAACTATGACTATTTTCTTTAAACTCATAAAACTTGTTCGCCCTGTTCTACCAACGATGCTGCTTGCTTTACTCCTCGCCTGGTGCAGTGTTGCCAGTTCAATTTCTTTGATGGCTGCTGCCGCTTATCTTATCGCCAGCGCGGCCTTGCATCCATTTATTTATGAACTCTCTTTAGCGATTGTCGGCGTACGTTTTTTCGGTATTTCCCGCGCAATATTTCGCTATACAGAACGATATGTGTCTCACGATGCAACTTTTCAGATTCTGACCAAACTTCGTGTCTGGTGTTATCAAAAAATAGAACCACTTGCTCCAGCAAAGCTGAATGAATGGCAAAGTGGCGAAATTTTTAGTCTGCTGATTCATCATATCGACACACTCAAAGACTTTTATTTAAGGGTACTTGCACCACCAATTATTGCATTCACAATTCTTGCAGCTCTCGGCGGCATACTCTGCTTTTATATTCCAACCTTAGCGCTCTTATTATCGATTGCTTTTCTTACCATCGGCATTGCAGTGCCGATGATCATTTACTATTTTAACAAGAGACATTCTGCCATATTGTTAAAAGCGCAAATGCAATTTAAATCAAACTGCATTGATCTATTAATCGGCATTACAGAACTCATCGCATTTAATTACAAAACAATTGCAATGCGAAAAATTGCAAACAACTTAGAAGTAGTTGATCAACAGCAAAATAAAGTATTCCGCATAAATTCATGTGCTGACGCCAGTGCAAATTTCATCGCAAATTTTACGATTTGGTGTATGCTCATCCTGCTCATTCCAATGGTTCATACAGAACAAATCAGTGGTGTAACACTTGCAGTTTTGACTTTAGCACTGCAAAGCAGCTTTGAAGCGGTACTTGTTCTCCCTGCCGTCTGGCATTACTACGCAGAAAGCATGGCAGCTGCTAAACAGATTTTTCATATAATTGAGAGTGATACACCTGTGCGATCAGTAAAAGCTGAAAAAGATGTTACTTTAGATACTAACTTTACACTGGATGTAAAAGAATTAAATTTTTCTTATCCGAATCAAAATCAAGTCCTGCACAATTTGTCCTTCTCATTAAAAAAAGGCGATAAAATCGCCATTGTTGGTACGAGTGGAGCAGGAAAAAGCACATTGATCAATGTGCTTTTACGTTTTTGGGAATATCAAAGTGGCAGCGTCAAACTAGGAGATATAGAATATAAGGCAAATCAGCCTGAAAATATCCGGCAGCATTTTAATGTAGTTGCACAGCATACACATATTTTCCATACTACGCTAGAAGAAAATCTTCGTCTTGCCAATCCTCATGCTACACCAGACGACATTTCGCGCGTCATTGAGCAAGCAGAACTAAGCGAGTTTGTAAACAGCCTGCCTGATGGATTACAAACAAATGTCGGACAAAACGGCAAACTTCTTTCCGGCGGTCAGAGACAAAGGCTCGCCATTGCCAGAGCCCTACTAAGACCCGCACCAATACTTCTTCTAGACGAACCAACTACCGGCTTAGACGCTATTACCGAAAGAAACATACTGCACACAATTGAACACACCTTAAAGGCGCACACAATTCTGCTCATCACACATCGCTTAGTCGGTCTGGAAAACATGCAGCAAATCTTCGTCATGGAGAATGGAAAATTCGTTGAACAAGGCACATTTCAAGAACTAATGCAGAAACAAGCAATTTTTTATCAAATGTACAATCATAAAATTGATTTTTAAAAAATATAGGGGTGTTGCACTAAGCAAATTAGTGTGGCACCTCTTTTTCGTTCTTTTGGGCAATGCCAAAAGGACACTTACGCATTGATGGATCAACTAAAGGGGGATAAATACGATTTAATACGACAGCCCCTTTGTATTTATTCTTTGATTTTTAGACCGCACTCTTCCATTAATTTTTTTGCCTCAACATATTGTGCGATCCCCAAGGCTACTTTTTTTGCATCTTTCATTGCTCGTACAACGGTTGCCGGTCCATGGACAACGTCGCCACCAGAAAATACACCATGTCTTGTCGTCATACCGTAAGGACGTTCTTTTGTTCTCACAAAGCCACCTTCATTTACCTCAATCCCATGTGTTGTAGCAATAATGCGTGCAGCTGGCTTTTGACCAATTGCAATAATCACCCGATCTGCCGGAATTGTTTCAAATTCACCTGTTCCAACCACTTTATCCCCTTGTTTTTCACGAATTTCACATTGGACTCCAGTTACTTTTGTATCGCCAACAAACTTTATCGGACTTTTTAATCCTGTGAAAATAACACCTTCTCTTTTTGCAACTTCAACCTCAGAAGGTAATGCAGCTATTTTATTTTCCGTCTCACGAAAGACGACAGTTACTTGTGCAGCATTCTCACGTTGTGCCGTTCTCGCAGCATCCATCGCTACATTTCCGGCGCCAATGATTACAACACGATCTCCGCCGCGAACCGGAATTTCTTCGCGATCAACACTGCCTTGATTTACTAAGGCAACCATTTGCAATAAATAGGTGGCTTCCACTACACCAGGTAAATTTTTTCCTTCAATATTTAAATTTTTTGCAACTGAATTTCCTGTTCCAACAAAAACCGCATCAAAACCTTGCAGGAAAATATCATCTAATGTTAAATCCTGCCCTACCATAACATTGGTTCTAAATTGCACACCAAGACGTTCAATTTTTTGGATCTCACGGCGAACTACTGATTTCGACAAACGAAACGCCGGAATTCCATACATCAAAACGCCCCCGGGCTCTGATTGCGCATCAAAAACGGCTACTTTAAATCCCATTTTCGCTAAGTCTCCAGCGACAGTGAGTCCAGCCGGACCTGACCCAATCACCGCAACGCGCCCTTTTTCTTCCCACAATTTTGGCAGCGGCGTAATCTCCAAATCTCCGTCCATATCTGCGATAAACCGTTCCAGTTTACCGATTTGTATTGCTCGCCCATCTGCATTTAAAACACAAGACCCTTCGCATTGTCGCTCTCTCGGACATACTCGTCCGCAAACAGCCGGAAGATTACTGCGTCTTGCGATAACCGCACTAGCCTGACCAAGATTCCCATTTGCAAGTTCTCTGATAAACGCCGGAATTTCGTTTTCAATTGGACATCCCCTTCGACAGGTTGGCTTGACACAATTCAAACAACGTTTTGCTTCAGCAACGGCTTCTTTTAATGTAAAACCTTTTGCTTTATAAATTTCCATAGTTTTATCATCCATATTTCATGCCCCTATTCCTTAAAAGTCAGTCTACATTTTTACAAAGTCATAAATAATAACAATGAAATTATAAATTACAGACATCATTATAGCATTGTTTTCTTTAAATAACTAGATGAAAACGTATAAAAATGCAAGTTATTTTGTGAACTTATTCATTTTGGGAAAAATTTAACATACTTTTTAATTGAAATAATAATTATAATATTTAAACAATTTAATAATATACAAGAATCCAAGTATTTTTATCCGCTCTTTTAAATCAATGATATCAACTATGCATTGATCTTGTATTAAAAAACAATCGCCTTTTATCTTCATTTCAGCTATAGATTCTTATACGATTTATTTTTGAATAATTATTCATACACCTCATATTCATTTATTATCATGCACAATTATAAAATCAAATGAAACTTTATATCGACTGCAGGCAAACATTGACTAGAATCGACTCAAATCAATGCTCTGTTTTCGCAACAGCTTTTGAGCAAAAATTTAAAACTAAAATGACTTGCGTTATTTACTTTTGCTAAAATGCTGTGATTGTATTATGATATAATTTATTGAGTACACTATTTGCACAGGAGTGATTTTATATGAATACAGCACAATTTGATGAACTTGTTCATCTTGTTATGGAAAGCAAACTAAAACCACCGCATTTTTTATTTCATGGCGGTTATGATGATTGGCATACACGTGCCAGATTAGCACACTTTCTTGCTATGCCCGACTTCAACAAAACCGATGAGGCCGTTGAACTTTTCAAAACAATTGTTGAGGCCGAAGTAGATGAAGAAAATTCTGAAGATGTTGAAGAAAAAGTCTTTGCTTTGCAACGTCTTAGTACGTGTTTACGCACACAAAAAGATCAGTTGGAGAACGCTCTGAATTACATAAATTTAGCCATAGAATTGGCTGAAAGCACAGATTTTTTATATAAATACGTTTTACGCGGGGAACTGTGGGCAGACCGTTGGGTTACACTCCATATGCAAAAGAAAACTGATGTTGCAATTGATGAAGTAAATGAAAAAATCGAAGTTTATGAATCCATTCCAATTCATCATAACAGCTATCTTTATTTCGCCTATCGTTTCAAAGCACAAATCGCCGGTGCAAACGGCACGACCTTAATTGCAAAAGATTTCATGCACAAAGCACTTTCTTTTATGGAAATAGAAGAGTCCTTTAAGGAAGGTTTAGAAGTCGCATTCTCTGCAACACATGACAATGCCTCTTGGATTTTAAGCGATATTGATAAAGCAACGCCATCGATTGATCAATGCAATTGGGATATTTGAAAAAGACTTACAAATTGGGACAGATAGGTCGCGGGTCGGCGATAAGCATTCATCTTCGTACTAGTTTATCAGTGGAACCGGTTTAGCTATTTTGCGGTAATGACAAAAGAAAAGCATATAATTTAGGGGATACACTAAGACTTTTGTAAACAAAACCTTAGTGTATCCCCTTTATAATTTCATTCTCAAAATATTTCTAAACTAACCGGACAGTGGTCACTCCCCAACATATCATCATGGATACTAGCTTGCCGGATGCGATCTTTGATTTGATCGGAAACGAGGAAATAATCAATTCTCCACCCTGCATTATTCGCGCGTGCTTGCCGCATATAAGACCACCAACTATAGATGCCAGTTTTATCGGGATATAAATAACGAAAACTATCTGTAAAGCCAGCATTCAATAAAATCGTCATTTTTTCTCGTTCCTCATCCGTAAATCCCGCATTACGACGGTTGCTTTGTGGATTTTTCAGATCAATTTCCTGATGTGCAACATTTAAATCTCCACAAACAATCACCGGTTTTTTCTCGTCTAAAGCCTTCAAATATGAACGAAAATCATCTTCCCACTGCATTCTATAAGCGAGACGCTCCAGTTCTCGCTTGGAATTCGGTGTATACACTGTAACTAAATAGAATGTGTCAAATTCCAGTGTAATTACACGACCTTCTTGATCATGTTCTTCTATACCTAAACCATATTGAACATTGATCGGCGTATGTTTCGTAAATACAGCTGTACCTGAATACCCTTTTTTAACGGCACTATTCCAATATTGCTGATAGCCGTCAAGATGAACTTCTGCCTGTCCTTGCTGCATTTTGGTTTCTTGTAAACAAAAAATATCCGCATTGAGCGTTTGAAAAACTTCCATAAAGTTTTTTCCCAAACAAGCTCTAAGTCCATTTACATTCCAAGATATCATTTTCACCATGCACACTTCCCTTCATTTTCGACCTGACTTATATTATTTTAACCACGCGTTTATTTTAGAAAATACTTTTGTTGCATTATCATAAAACACGGCCTGCTGATGTTCCTCTGGAATCAGTCGTTTTATCAACTCTACATAATTTTGCATATTCACCAATGGCCAATCTGAACCATACATAATTTTGTCGTACCGCGATAAATACGTAAGCCATGTTTTTATTTGCTCTAAATAACCGTGATAATTTTCATAAAACCAATCTACAGAAAATTTACCCTCAGCCAGACCTGATAAATCAATATAAACATTCGGATTTTTTTTCGCCACTTCCGTAGCATCCACAATCCATGGATTTCCATAATGCGCCATAACAAAACGAACACGCGGGAAGTTTACCGCAACCTCATCAACAGTCAAAGGATGAGAGTATTTTAACAATCCAGCAGCATTTGCAGTATCTCCCGTATGAATAACGACAGGAATATCATACTGTTCCGCCAAGGTATAAAAAGGATGATATACAGGATCATTCACATGAAAATGCTGATATCCGGCATATACTTTTAAACCGACAACATCTGTATCTTTCACTCTCGCTTCAAATGCTTGAAGACTTTCTTGCGCATTTTCTTTTGTAATCGCAGCTGTATCAATCCCCAGACACTGTACTAAAAATTTCGGATGTGATACTTTGCCGAAATTTATCGTAAGTGGATAACTGATCTGTTGATTATTGTCTTTGCCATCAACCCCCATACCAATTCCCAAAACAATATTTTGTTCATGAAAAACATGTTGTAAATGTTCTAATGTATCTAAATGACCTGCATTTAACGCCGTATTTTTAAAATGCGGTGTTGCAGAAAAATGTAAATGTGCATCAATAATTTTCATCATGTTGCCTTCTTTCAGTTTGCTCTTTACTGTTTTTATTATAACATATGGATGAAAAATGTAGCATGTATTTGCAGTGCATGCTACGAATGTTTAGTTTCTATAGTCTACATAAATTTTATATTTACATAATATTTTTATAAGGAAGAAAGTGTACTTAGTAAGATTTTATTTATATAGCCTTAGTGTATCCATAATACGAAGATGTACTTTTGGCATCGCCTCAAAAGTACCAAAAAGATGAGTACATTGACTAGGTTAAACTTTTGGTTATCTTACGTATCTTTTTCTGACTTGCTTCGTTGTCGTCATCTTACATATATCCGATATGCGCGACGCCTCCGCCTAGCAAGACAAAAAAATCTCCGCAATCTAACCTTAAATTTCAACCTAGTCAATGTACTAGCCTCAAGCCTCCAAAACCCTTGAAAAAAGAGCAACTTACTAAAATCCTGAACTCGCTACGCTCAGACAAACGGATTTCTTTACGTAAGTTGCTCTTTTTTCATCCTTCGGAACGTGTTTTTCCGGAAAAGGCCGGGAACGAAAACAAAAACTGCCGCATTAAAATGCGACAGTCAGACTGTAGACAAAGTAACGTATATTCACAAAAGTGAATATACGTTACTAAAATCCGTTCCACTTATAATTAGTACGAAGATAGGTCGCCGGTTGGCGAGAAGTGTTCAGCTGCTAGGCGCAGCCAGAAGTTGCGAAGGAGTCGTACTCATGTACGTCGACGAGCAGCATCTGGCGGCAACGACGCAGATGGGCGCTTATCGCCAACCCGCTACCTATCTGTCCCCTAGATTACTTAATTTGATTCGCAATCGCCGCAAATTCCTGCAAACTTAGGGTTTCACCACGTCTAGTCCCATCAATATCTGCTTTGTCGATTGCCATTTTTATTGTTTCGACTGGAATTCCCATCGTTTTTAATGCATTGTTCAGCGTTTTACGACGTTGGGAAAACGCTGCTTTGACTACACGAAAAAACATTTTTTCACTTTCAACCTCTACCGCTGGCTGCGTACGCACATCACAGCAGATCACAACGGAATCCACCGC
The DNA here is from genome assembly GCF_900086705.1 of Massilibacillus massiliensis. Lineage (NCBI taxonomy): Bacteria > Bacillati > Bacillota > Negativicutes > Selenomonadales > Sporomusaceae > Anaerosinus > Anaerosinus massiliensis. Next base: position 1,717,777 of record NZ_LT575483.1, read on the forward strand.
AGGGGAAGGAATAAATGATTTTGGCGGAACGTCTGCTACAATTTTGGGTTCCGTGTAATATTGCACAGCCACCGACAACGCACCATAATCTTTTTTACCCGGTTTAGCGACCATGCGATCGGCCACTTCTTTTTGCACCATTGTAACGAGTTTTGTCACTGGCAAACGCTGTTCTAAAAGTGCCATAATGATCGGCGTTGTAATATAATACGGTAAATTCGCAACAACCTTAAATTGTGCACTCTGCACAATCTCAGGAATATTGACTTTCAAAATATCTCCATGCACGATGCGAACATTTTCATAGCCTTCTAAAGTCTTTGCCAATACTTCTGGGAGCCTGTTATCAATCTCAACAGCAACTACATTTGCCTTAGCTTCGGCTAATGCTTGCGTCAATGTCCCAATTCCCGGACCGATCTCAAGTACCGTCTCCCCTTCTTGAATATCTGCAGCATCCACGATATCATGGACGATGCTCTCATCAATCAAAAAGTTTTGCCCTAATTTTTTGCTCATATGAATATCAAATGTTTTTAATATATGTTTTGTCACTTCGCGTTTTGCGATTGTAGGCTGGATCATTCAGTCGTAATCTCCTCTGCTATCTCGGCATCCAAAACAGTTACCGCACGAGTAAACTCTGCTTTGGTGACACCATAATGATTTAATCTTCTCAAAAAAGTTTTAGCATTTGCGTAACCAATCCCTAAAACTGCACCAACTTTTGCTCGCCTTTGTGTTGCATCGTCCATTCCGCTTAAACCTGCCGCGATTAAGTCGGCTGCTGTAAAAAGCTGTGTCGGTGTCCATTCTAAATACCGCACCTTTTCCAAGGCTGCCCGAATTGCATTTGGCGAAGCCTGCTCTATACCAATGTCGTTATTGGCTGTTGCTTCCTCTTTTGGTACAAAAGCATGTTTGGCATTCGGAAAACGTTTACTAAGAAATCTGCGGATTCTCTCTCCAGCACCATCCGGATCTGTCATGATAATAATACCACGCTTTTCATAGGCTTGCCGTATATCTTCAATCATATACGGTTTTAAGCTAAAGCCACCCGTTATGATACAATCCGCCTCTACAGCCTTACGGATTGCGACCACATCTTGTTTGCCCTCTACTACCAGAACCTCTTTTATCATTTTAAAACCTACTATCCCTTAAATTCATGTTTATATCTATAAGTAAGTACGATGTTCTCCATCTATGACGATACATATAAACAGATAAAAGCTATACCTGTCAAATTCCACTTCATTATTTTAACATGCAAAGACGCGTAACACAAACAAAGAGCTGCCGCAAAATTTCTTTTGGGCAGCCCCGTCTTTTATTCTAATATATAAACTTTCACGGAACGTCGTCCGAAACTTATCGCCTCGCTATAAGTTTCCATACATAAATCAATAATATTTCCATTGATCGCTCCACCAGTATCAGCTGCAACTGCCACACCATATCCAGGTATGTATAGCCGCGTTCCCAAAGGTATTACAGACGGATCGACTGCAACAACACCATGTCTGGCAGTCATTCCTGTAGCCGTAATTCCATTGCCGTTACCATCGGTAGGCAAATATGCTGTTGCTTCCATATAGATCGCACGTCTAAACCGCATCGCGCCACGAGAAGTATCTACCGTATCACGTGTACCAACTTTAATAATCTCAGAAGTTGCAGGTTTTATGACTTTTTCGCCGATAACTTCCTCTTTTACTTTGACTCCATCATCATAATGGACTTTGACAGTGACGGCTTTTACGCCATTTTCACCAGACTGCACAAGTTCTTCTGATCCTGTTTCCATTGTAGGATCAGGTTGACGCTCTGTTTTGTATTGTTCTTCTTCTTCACGTTCAATGGTTTCATCTGATACTTCAACCACTTTTATATTAACATTTGCTGTAATTTTCGTTTCCGGATTCGGTTCGACTCTAATTGCCTCACCTGTAATTTCTAACGCATTAAGTAATTCTCCAACAGTTGGTTTCCCTGTCATCATTTGATTGCTTGTACCCTTATAGGTAACAGTTACAGGAACAGCGCGATAAACGGTAATCATAGTTTTATCTTTTACTTTTTCTGTTGATAAACGATATTCATCCTGCGGCCCTAGTTGAATGCCCGCTTGTTCAATAATTTGTTTAGGGTCGCTTTTTAATGTAGTTACAGCCACGCTGTTTCCATCGGCGATCACTTCAATGTTTTTTTGTCCCCAAACAAAGCCTGATACCAATACCATAATCAGCACTAGTATTACGATCATGAGTGTTTTTTTGTTGGAAAATATTGCTTTTATACTCATTAAATTCCCCCTTCGAAAGAACTTTCGCATTATATCATGTAAACATTTTTTTGTCAAACATTACTTCAATTTTTAACCAAAAAATTTCTTCCTCTATTGTAAATATCTATGCAAAAGATGTTCATTTGATGTTGAAATTTATCCAACACGTTACATACTCATCATATGCAATATCTGGGAATAATATTCATAAAAATTCCTGACTAAAATTATCTGCATTTTTACAGCCGTTTTTTCATTAAATCATAGATAAAAATAAAAACTGCACCACCAAATATTAGGTCTTCATTATCTAATATTTGGGATACAGTTCATTCTATTTTACAAATTTATTTTTTTATTTTTATTGCAAACAAATCACATACATTTTGTGTAGTCACTTTGGCGAAAGTATCAAAATCTATATTGCGCAATTTAGCTACATGTTCTGCTACAAGCCGAACATAGGCAGGTTCATTTCGCTTACCGCGAAATGGTACAGGCGTGAGGTAAGGACTGTCTGTTTCGATCAGCAATCGTTCCAATGGAATGCTTGCCATAATTTCCGGTAATTTAGCTGCATTTTTAAATGTAACCGGGCCATCTACCCCCAAATACCATCCCATTTTAATCAATTCTTTCGCCATTTCCATACTACCTGCAAAACAATGTACAACGCCAACAAGCCCCTTGCCTTCGCGTTTTAAAATCTCCATCGTATCTCCGTGTGCATCACGGCTGTGAATACTCACAGGCATATGCATTTGACGCGCAACATCTAACTGGCGGATAAATACCTCTTTTTGCGTTTGTCGTGGTGATAAATCATAATAATAATCTAAGCCAATTTCGCCAATGCCCACGACCTTATTATGCTGCGTCCATTCCGCAAGCTGTTGATAATCTGATTGGAGCACTTTTTCAGCTTCATGCGGATGAACACCGACGACTGCATAAATCTCTTCATGTTCTTCCGCAAGTTTTATAGATCGCAGAGAAGATTCCATATCCGCGCCAACATTGATGAAATATCCAACACCATTTTCTTTCGCGCGTGCAATAACCGCTAAACGATCATCATCGAATTTTTCATCGTCTAAATGTGCATGAGAATCAAATAACATTTTTATTTCACCTTACTACCAACCGGCATATCTACTTCTACTACCTTTAATGCTTCATCCATGGAGGCAGCAAGTACCATTCCATGCGATACAACACCGCGAATTTTTGCCGGTTTTAAATTAATTATCATAACAACATGCTTACCAATCAAGTCTTGCGGTGCATAATGCTTCGCGATTCCTGAAATAATGGTTCTCTGTTCCGTTCCTAAATCCACAGTTAACATAAGAAGTTTATCTGCCTTTTGCACCTTTTCAGCTGCCAATACTTTTACAACACGTAAATCCATTTTTGCAAATTCATCTATTGTAATTTCCGTAGATTCCGAAGGTGCTGTGCGCTTTTCTTCAGCCTTTACTGTGCCTGATTTTTTATCTATTTTAGCTGCTTTTTCAGTTACAAGCTCTTTCTCTTCTTCAATTCTCGGGAAAATTTGTTCTGGTTGGTTGATTTTCGTTCCAACCGGTGTTTGCCCCCATTTTTTTATGTCTACCATTTGCACCGTTGTAAAATCTTTGTTCAAGCCTAACTGCGCCCAAATTTTTGGTGCAGTCGTTGGCATAAATGGTGAAATCAAAATGCTGATGATGCGCAAACTTTCAACTAAATTATACATCACTGTATTTAAACGTTCTTTTTTCAGCGGATCTTTTGCCAAAGCCCAAGGTGCTGTTTCGTCAATATATTTATTCGTGCGGCTGATAAAGGACCAAACTAGCTTGATTGTTGCACTGATATCCATGTTATCCATCATTTTTTCATAGTCTGCCACAGTTTTTTCTGCCAACTCAATCAAAGAAGCATCTATAGGATCGCCTTGTATTGGTGCTTCTAAAATTCCATCATTAAATTTCTGTGCCATATTCAAAGTGCGATGCAGCAAATTGCCTAAATCATTTGCAAGATCGGAATTAATTCTTTGGATCAATGCATCTCGTGAAAAATTCCCATCCATGCCAAGATTAATTTCCCGCAGCAAGAAATATCGAATTGTATCTGCACCAAATTCTTCAATTAACCCGACTGGATCAACAACATTTCCCTTTGATTTTGACATCTTGTCGCCTTCAACAATCAACCAGCCATGTCCATAGACCTTTTTCGGCAGTTCGAGCCCTAATGCCATTAAAATAATCGGCCAAATAATCGAGTGGAATCGAACAATTTCTTTCCCTACTAAATGAATATCTGCCGGCCAATATTTTGCAAATTTTTCATCATCAGATAGGTATCCGGCAGCTGTTATATAGTTGGTCAAAGCATCAAACCATACATAAATTACATGTTTATCGTCAATCGGCACAGGAATGCCCCAATCGAACGTTGTTCTTGAGATACAAAGATCTTCCAATCCGCTCTTAATAAAATTGATCATTTCATTACGACGTGATGTCGGTTGGATAAAATCAGGATTTTCTTCAATAAATGCAAGTAAACGGTCTTGATACTTTGACATCCGGAAAAAGTAACTTTCTTCTTGCACAGATTCAACTGGACGACCGCAGTCTGGACATTTTCCATCTACCAATTGACGTTCTAGCCAAAACGTTTCACAAGGCGTACAATATAGGCCTTCATAATTACTTTTGTAAATATCTCCCTGTTCATAAATTCTCTTAAAAATTGCTTGTACTACTTTATGATGTCTTTCTTCTGTAGTACGAATAAAGTCATCATTCGATATATTTAAAAGTTTCCATAAATTTTGAAATCCAGCAACGATTTTGTCTACATATTGAATTGGTGTGACACCCTGCTCAGCTGCTTTACGTTGAATTTTTTGCCCATGTTCATCGGAACCTGTCAAAAATAAAACATCATATCCTGCCAATCGTCTATAACGAGCAATCGAATCGGCAATTGTCGTGCAATATGCATGTCCAATGTGCAATTTGTCACTCGGATAATAAATTGGTGTTGTTATGTAGAATGATTTTTTTTTCATTAAATAAACCCCTTTCAAAATAGCTATGATAAGATAAATAAATTTTTATCCATATAAAAAGAAATAATTCCATCTTTTTCGCACATTTACTGTTTTTAAACAGTAAAAATTTCTGGATAGAAGCTCCATATCATTTTATATTATCACCAAAATTAACTCACATCAATATCTACCGCATCCCTAAAACTCTATTTCAACGGAATATTATGCACCCATTTTAACGCATATAGCTTTTATACTGCAAACATCTCCAATAATTTACAGTATATACCTTAATTTTTGAATTTAAACCCATAATTATTAAATTTTTATAAAAATTTGTTATGCTAGGATAAAAAAATCGTTCGACACTTTTCTACATTTTATGCTATAATATATTAGAAAATTTCATTTTTTTATGTAAAACGAACCAAGTCTGACTTTTTTGGAATAAATAGGGTTGACACCTATTGCAATATCTGGTATTATTTAGTTAGACGGATTTTGTCGAACATTGTTGAATGAAAATGAATAAGGGAGAGATTACTGTGAAATCAACTGGTATTGTACGCAAAGTAGATGAATTAGGTAGGGTAGTTATTCCAATTGAATTACGCCGCACACTTGCAATTGAAGAAAAAGATGCTTTAGAAATTTATGTAGACCAAGACCGCATCGTTCTTCGCAAATATGAACCATCTTGTGCTTGTGTTTTCTGTGGTAATGCTGATCATGTTACAAAATACAAAGGTAAAAATGTTTGTTCCGAATGTGCAACAGCACTGAATCAATCGTCTGATAATTAATCTATCTCTACATATGAGAGTACCATATACAAGGCAAACGCCTCGTTATGGTACTTTTTTTTCGCCTTCTAGTACTGCTTGATAAACCTCACGCTTTGCCAAATCAAGTTTTACTGCCGTCTCTTTCATTGCTGCTTTTTTATCCATTCCCGCTTCTATCAACTGCAAAACCATTTCATATGGCGATACTTGCTTAGCCAAGGTGTCTTGACCTTCCTGTGCACACGTTGCATTGCCTTCAATGATTAGACAAAATTCACCGCGTGGCTGATTTATATCAAAATGCTCTTTTAAACTCAATAAATTGCCTCGAACAAATTCTTCAAATTTTTTCGTAAGTTCACGTGCGGCAACTGCGCGGCGATCGCCCAAAACTTCCATCAATTCTTTTAGTGTTGCCTTCAAACGATGCGGTGATTCATAAAATAATAAAGTTGTTTGATTTTCTACCAAATTTTCTAAAACTTCACGACGTTTTTTTGCTGTCTTTGGTAAAAACCCAATAAAAGTGAACCGTGTCGTATCAAGCCCCGAACAAATCAGCCCTGACAATGCTGCATTTGCCCCCGGCAACGGTGTTACCGTAATTCCTGCTTCAATCGCAAGCTCAACTAGATGACTGCCTGGATCTGCAATTCCCGGCAGTCCGGCATCACTAACAACAACGATATCCTTTCCCGATAAAAGTTGTTCAATCAACTCCGGGCCTTTCTCCAATTTATTATGTTCATGATAACTGGTCAACGGTGTGTGTATCGTGAAATGGGTGAGTAATTTCCGTGTATGCCTGGTATCTTCTGCTGCTATCAGATCCGCCTCACCAAGAATTCTTACTGCTCTAAACGTCATATCTTCCAAATTCCCGATTGGGGTCGCACATAAATATAAAATTCCACATGTCTTTGACAATTCCATAAGATCACTCCTTTATTCTCAATAAAAATATCGTAAGGAAAGGCTGCGTACAAAATAAAATTTGCCGCAGCCCTTTTTATGCCTACTTTTGATAATATTTTAATACTTCGTCACTATACGTTCCATCCTGTTTATATATAATCAAAGATTGCGCAACATCAATACCAGGTTTTGCACCAACAACACCTTCGATTAATACCATTGTAGGTTTTTTATCCAAGGTTCCCTGCACCATACGCATCCGTTTAGGTTCAATATTCGCCTGGTGCATTGTTACGATGATTTCAGCAATTCGTTCAGGCAAGTGCACCATGGCAAAACGGCCTTTAAATTTAAGCAAATGCTTTGCAGCATGCACAACATCCTGTAAATTTGCCAAAATCTCATGCCGAGCAATCGCAATATCATCATGAAAACTGATTTTCCCCGCTTGAATTGATCTGTATGGCGGATTGCTGACAACCAAATCAAAGCCACCTGCCAATACTTCTGCTTTAATCTTTCGTAAATCCATTGCCCGCATGACAATCCGATTTTCTAACCCATTGTATAGAACGCTGCGCCTTGCCATATCCGTCATAATCGGATTTATTTCAAATCCTTCCACAGCTGCAGCACCACGTGCCGCCATCAATAACGCAATAACGCCTGTACCAGTTCCTAGATCTGCCACTTTATCTTTAGGTTTCAACATAGCAAAATGTGCCAATAATACAGCATCTAAAGAAAATTTAAATTGTTGATCGTGCTGAATAATCTTCATATCTTGGATCAACAAATCATCCAAATGCTCTCCAGGTTGCAGGTCCATCTTACATTTCGTCTTTTTCAACAACATCTTCCCATGTGAGAACAATCGTTTTGTTGTCATCTAATAATACGGTCGCAGTCTTTCGTTGATTGTTAATTGAAATAACTTTACCTTCGCCTTCAAGCGTAATAACTCTTGCCCCTTGTTTTGGTGCAGTAATCTTTTTATGCGGACAATTACAATAGCACTCATTTTCATATTTTAAACAACACATCAACCGACCACAAATCCCTGAAATTTTCGTTGGATTTAAGGATAGATTTTGTTCCTTCGCCATGCGAATTGAAACTGGTTCAAAATCGCCAAGAAACGTTGCACAACAAAGCGGACGTCCGCAGCAACCAATCCCGCCCATTAATTTTGCTTCATCACGTACACCAATTTGGCGAAGTTCAATTCTCGTTCTGAACACTGCCGCCAAATCTTTTACCAGTTCTCTAAAATCAATTCTTCCTTCTGCTGTAAAATAGAAAATGATTTTATTGACATCAAACGTATATTCAACGTCAATCAATTTCATAGGAAGTCCATGCGCTGCTATTTTTTTCTCGCAAATTTGAAATCCTTCTTGTTCTTTCGCACGATTTTCCTTTAGTTTCTCCATATCGGCTTTTGTCGCTTTACGCTGTACCGTCTTAAGCGGCGAAACAATTTGATCTTCTTCCACCTGTCTTGGCCCGATTACGACTTGTCCATATTCTACGCCGCGCGCAGTTTCTACAATGACATCATCAAACTCAGCGATTTTTAATGTGCCAGGATCAAAATAATATATTTTACCCGCTTTTTTAAAGCGTACTCCTACTACTGTATACAACATCTAGCCTCCTATAATGATAAATTTATTTCGCGATTTTTAACTTCATAGAAGCTCTCTTAAAACAATGATACATCTTTTCACCCATTTGGGAAACAAGCATATAGAGGCACTACACGCCGGATGATAAATCCCGCAATTTTATGAATAGCTGTTCTATCGCCAATCTTGCATTCACATTGGACTTTAACATCTGCCAAGTATGATCTACTTCATGCATTGCCAAAATCAATTTTCGTGTTGACCATCTTTCTCTTTCTACATTGAGTTGCTCAATTAGATCACGATTATAGACAAGAGAACCTTCTGTATCACTATGCAAAATTAGTATATCACGTAGTATTCTATTTAAATCAAGCAATATTCGACTTAAATTTGTTCGTTCTACTTCACTCAAGCTTCTACTTTCCTGCCAGAAAGTTTCCAGATCACAATGCATCATTTGATTCATGATATTGAAAGCACGATTCCGAATATCCAGTCCCTCTTGCTCTATTAAGTCAAGTGCCTTACCGAAACTACCGTCTGCAAGCTTAGCAATTAAATTTGCCGTTTTATCATCGCATTCTCTAAGCTGCAGAGCTTCTGCTAAAAGTTCACTGGCAATCGGCTGAAAAGTAACCAGCATACAACGCGATAAAATAGTATCCAGAATCTGATACCTGCTGGCAGCAATTAAAATGAAGATCGCATTTCCGGTTGGTTCTTCTAAGGTTTTGAGTAAGCTATTTGCCGATTGCACCGTCATACAATCCGCTTTATCGATGATAACTACTCGTTTATCAGCCAAATAAGGCGCCAAAGAAACATCGGTTTGCAATTTTCTAATTTGCTCTATTTTTATCGTTTGCCCTTCTGGTTTGACCACAAAAAAATCCGGATGATTTTTCGATGTAAATGCTTGACACGATTTACAACACCCACAAGGTTTTTGCTCATTTTCACAGCAAAGCGCCTTTGCAAATATTGTTGCTGCCAAGAATTTACCGACACCTTCCGGTCCAATAAATAAAAGGGCATGAGGCGATTTATCCAAAGCAGCTAGGTTTTGCAGACGAGCAATCGTCTGCTGATTTCCAACAAATTCTTCCCAGCGCATTACATATATAAATCGACAAGCAAACCGCGAATTGCATCTTGTTTTGCAACAATATTTAATTTCGTGGCTTGACCAAGTCTAATATCCTCTGCCATATCAGATAAAACCCGATCCACTTGTTTTACCGTTGTATATACCTTTTGTCTGCCTTGCCTATCCCAGCCTGTTTTTGTTTGCATTGTATACATACGTGAGACGGCCTCACCAATAAAAGATTTAATTAATTCCCGATAACTCTTAAGTTCCGAATAAGTCGGTGTTTCCGTCAATTTTGCCCCTTGTTCGTCAATTTCATTTAATAGATCATTTAAATGCTCTATCGAAATTTCATCTTGATTGCGTTTAAGTTCCGTAGAAAATGCATCTTCTTTTTTGTCAACAGTTGTACTTGCTTCATGCTCATTAATGATAAATGAACTACTCGTACCCATATTGTTAATCTTCATAGAAAACAGCCTTTCAGAAAATTTATTTTAAAAGTATCTATCCTACATATCCGTCATCGAAACAAAATGCATCTATGCTTCGAGTACTTTATATACTTAGTTTAAATTATAATTGTTTTCCTAAAAATAAGCAATAAAACAAAAGAGCTAGTCATCCATCAAATTTAAAGCAATTGGACAAATCGCATGAAATTTGTCGTCCCCTAAGACGAAGAAACCGCCTATATCAATTATATAAGGCGGTGACGGCATCGCTGATAGGCGGAAACCGCCTGACAAAAGCACTGTAAATTTTAAATTTTAAATTGCCAGATATCGTAATGTACTAACTTTCTAATCTGATTTAGATTTCATTCAACAGCATCTCTTTGATTTCTTTAATGCAAGCTGCCAAGTTATGATTTTTATAAAAATGCTGAATATGTGCCGCCTTTAAATTTTTCAAACTAAAGTCTTGATTATCTGCCAAAAATCGTCTGCACATTTCATCATAGTTTGGATGAATCTGCTTTCTTTCTCTTCTGAGTGCTCGCTCTAAACGGACGCCATCGGTCACATGAATATAAATCGGCACCACAAAATCACTGCCATAATATTGCTGTAATTTTTGATATGCCTCTAACGTCGTAATCATTAGATAGCTATTATCGGCTAAATTGATCTGCCCATCATCAATTGTACAATACGTCCAAACACCTTTTACTGTATGATAATCGCGGCATTCAATTACTTTATTTTGTCTTGTATAGCGTTCTATCGTATCCAGGTCAGTAAAATGATACTCCCGCCCTTGCTGCTCATTTTTACGAATTGGACGCGTTGTATAAAGAATGATCGGTTTAAGCTGCAAGCTCTCTTGATTTAGTAATTTCTTAAATATTGTATCTTTACCAGAGCTGCTTTTCCCCATAAGACAAAATATCTTTCCCATGTAATCTCTTCCTCCAACCTGTATACTTTACCAAATGATGCCTCACTTCACAACTTTAATTTTCCTTAAGTGAACATCTTCTGGCCCAACGACTTTCAAACCAGCCCGCTGCATTTGCAAACAATACGCAATGACTGCACGGCTAATTTTTTCACCCGGACAAATAATCGGAATACCGGGAGGATAAAACGTAATCATCTCTGCACAAACCATACCTTCAGCTTCTGCAAATAAAACAGTCTGTTTATCGGCAAACAATGCATCGCGCGGCGACAGCAGCGCAGCTGGAATCGCTGGATATACAGCCGATTCATGGCTCATTTGCTGACACTTCCTTTTATAATTGGCAGCTAAATCGGCAAGCGACCGTACAAGCCCCTCTACTTCATTGCGCTGATCTGCATATGAAATAATGAATAACACGTTGAAAATATCGGATAACTCTGCTTGTATTTTATACTGATGCCGTAAAATTTGTTCCGCTTCTGTACCGCTCAGTCCCAGCCCCTTAACAGTCACAGTTAATTTTGTAACATCCAATTGATAAAACCCTGCTGTCATTTTTTCTTCACCAAAACAATATAATCCATCGATCTTATTAATTTCTTTTCTTGCCCAGTTCGACAGCTCAATCGCTTTGGCCAGCAGTTGGGTTCCCTCTGTCGCCATTTGCATACGAGCAACATCCAAAGAAGCCATCAATAAATAGTTAGGACTTGTTGACTGCACTAAGCTCAGCATTGCCCTCAGACGATTTAGATCAACACGGTCCCCTTTTACATGCAATACTGAACTCTGTGTCATCGCACCAATGATCTTATGCGTACTTTGCGCCACGAGATCTGCACCAGCATCCAAAGCCTGCATTGGCAGGGTAGGATAGAATTTAAAATGCGGGCCATGCGCTTCGTCCACGAGCAAAAGCATCGAATTCTCATGAACGATCTGTGCAACCTTCTGCAAATCTGCAGCCACACCATAATACGTCGGATACACCATGAGGACGGCTTTTGCTTGTGGGTATTTTGCAATCGTCTTCGCAACCTCTTCTGGCGTCACTGCCATTGCAATTCCCAACTCTTGATCAATCTCCGGCTGCATAAAAATCGGTATAGCACCACTTAACATAATCCCGCCGAGCACGGATCGATGCGCATTGCGCGGTACGATGATCTGATCACCTGGATTTACCGCTGCAAGAATCATCGCATGAATCGCTCCTGTGGTTCCATTGATGACAAAATAGCTTTCATCGGCTCCATACAAAGCTGCCATCAATTCTTGGGCTGCTTTTAAACATGTCTGCGGTTCATGCAAATCATCTAATTCAGCCATTAAAGAAACTTCCATTGCTAAGCCTGTGTCTGTAACGACATCTCGAAAAACTTTGTGCATACCCCTGCCCTGTTTATGTCCAGGCGTATGAAATGGAATTGCGCCGTCCTCAATATAAGTACGCATCGCTGTTAATAACGGTGTTTCTACCTGTTTATATTCTCTCAAACTCTCCGCCTCTATTCTACATCCACCAATGGTACCAATACGCGAATTTTGGTTCCTTGAAATGCTTTTGAATCAACAATCATCTGACCTTTTAAAATTTTGACGCGTTCTTCCATACCAAGCAAGCCATAACAATCCGATTCACGATGGGTACTATCCACCTCATTCAGATTAAAGCCCTGCCCGGCATCCTCAATCACGACAGATATGTATTCGCTATTATATTCAATGACAACTTTCGCATGATCCACTGCCGCATGCTTGTGAACATTATTCAATGCTTCTTGAATCACTCTAAATAAACTAATTTCAATATGACTTGCTACCTTTGCCTCTGCACCAATTACATTAAAATCAACCGTAAGACCAACACGCTGTTCTAGTTTATTAATAAAATAATGAATCGTCGCGATAAGACCTAAATCATCCAGCGTCATTGGCCGTAAATCGAAAATAATCTTCCTCGTTTCGCTTAAACAAATACGAATTTGCTCACGAAGTTCTCTGAGTTCCTCTTTCGCTTTTTCTATATCCTTGTCAATCAGTCGTTCACAAGCACTTGATCGATAAATTACATTTGCCATAAGCTGCGCCGGACCATCATGAATCTCCCGCGAAACTCTAAGCCGCTCATCCTCCTGTGCCTTGATCACAAGCGGAGCAAATAATTTATCTTGATGCACACTTTCCATCTTGGATGCAACCGCACTAAATTGTGCTGTCAAATAGCCTAGAACGACACCAACCTGCGCAACCAATTGTTTTGCTTTCTCTGCCGTTTTTTGCAATTTTCTGAGCCGAATTTCCAAATCATTTCGCTGTTTGATCAGATTCTGCTCCTGCTCATGCATAACTGCCAAACGAACCTGTAAATCTTTCGTTTGATCGTAACAAAGTTTAATATCCGCTTCTGTATACGTTTTAAAATTACCGCTTACATCCATCAGACGTTGCCTTGACTGCTTCTCTAAGGCAGTGAGTTCATCGACTTTCTTAATCGTTGTTTCCAAGGTTTCTTTCAGCACATCAATATCATTTTGTACACAAATCACTTCATTGCGTGCACCTTCATAAATCTCAAAAATCTGTGTTTTACTTTCTTCCATTACCTGCATCGTGTTTTTAAGGATTTGATCCAATGTTTTTTCATCTATGATTGCCATACTTTTATCATCCATTCTCGCAAAATTCTACTGCCTGCTCACTGCGTGTTTTTAAATGCAACAAAAAATTTCTTGATATTTGACGCTTCTATAGTCTATGCACGCTTCTCTATTTTTTTGATTCGCTAAAAATGATCATAATACCTGCAAGTCAAATTTCCCAGCTGCATCCTGTGTAAATTTTTATTATCAACAATCGACCTATTTTGTGGATAACTCGTTATCCACAAGAATTAAGGTTAATTTTTCTGCATAAATCGTCAATCCATCCATAGTTATCCACAGTTTTATCCGGAATGTGAATAAAAAAGTGGATAACTTAAAAAATCTGCTCGTTTTTGAGCAGATTTTTTAACATTTTTTTCTATTTTTTAATCAAATTTTTGACGTTCTCCCATGCAATGATTGGCGTTTTTGCAAAACCATTAAATTCTGTAGCGGACGCAGACGTATACGCCCCGCAATTTGGAACTAATAAAACATCGCCAATTTCAAGTTCCGGACTCATTTTATCCCTGAATAAAACATCCAATGAATCACAGCTAGGTCCAGCAAAAGTTACAGGTTTCTGCTCTCCGTCTTTAAATGAATCAAGCTCAAAATCCCAATGATCAAAAATAATACCAGAGAAAGTACCATATACACCGTCATCTAAGAAATACCATTGTTGATGGTTTCTGCACTGCACACCAATTACACTCGTAATTAAATTAACTGCGGTACCACAGAGATAACGTCCAGGCTCCGCCCAAATTTCGGTAGCAGGAAATAATGCATCAAGTGCTTCCTGAATTTCTTTGGCTATCGTAAGTAAGTCCACTTCTGTTTCCAAGGTTGATATCGGCAATCCGCCGCCAATATCCAAAACCCGCAGATGGAAGCCCTCTTTTTCCGCTTCATCAAATAATTTACGACATATTTGCAACGCTTCAACATGCGCTTCGGCTGTCGGCGATTGGCTGCCGACATGAAAACATAAACCACCAACGTCTAACCCTTGTGCACGTGCTATCTTCAAAAGACTGATTACATCTTCTGGTGCTGCACCAAATTTTTTATTTAAATCCACTAAAGCTTTTGGATTATCCACACGAACTCTTAATAAAACCATACCGTCTGGTACAGCCTTTGCCATTTTATAGATTTCGCTTTCACTATCAAAAGTAAATTTATTTACACCCGTCTTTTTAGCAACAGCAAGTCCCTTTGGTGTTTTAAAAGGATTTGCATAAACCATGCGGTCAGCTGAAATTCCCATCCTTGTCAACTGTAGCATCTCACCGTCTGAAGCTACATCAAAATGCGATCCCAAATCGGCTAATGTCTTTACAATCCGTTCATCCGGATTTGCTTTTACCGCATAAAAAACTTTTACCTTAGGTAAATGCTCCTCTAAAAATCGGTAATTATAGGCTATTTGTTCTAACGATACTACTAAAAGCGGAGTCGTATACTCCTTTGCTAAATGATGTACGGCCTCTTTTGTTAGTCGAAAACTGTTCATATCCCTCTCCCATTCTAAATAAATTTTTCATACTGCAAATAAATTGTTTTGCGTTATGTATTATTTCCCGTCGAAAGGAAAAATCCTGCAAGAAAATACGATAAAAACGAAACATTTTATGGCAAAAATAAAGACTAACAATACCTACGTAAAATTTTACCGCAAAAAATTTTTACGTATATTGTTAGTCATGATATGAATCATTTACCTTCTTGGATAACAGCCATATCCCATCCCATAATTAAATCCATAAGGGCGACAATACATTCCATGTCCGCCATAATAATACCTTGGATAACATCCATAAAATACAGGAGGTTGATGTATATACCAGCCATATCCACCATAGCCGCCGTATCCATACGGATAGCACATGCCTTTTCTAGGGTGACATACGCCTACCCAACTTTTGCCGGGATAACATTTTGAAGAACTATATGTGCTATAACTGCTGGCACTGCTGCTGCTCGCTTTACGACCATCAGCATATCCATCAAACTCTTCCCCTTCATCGTCTTGAAAATCATCGATTTCCGGGTGTTCCCATTTTGCTCGTTTATCTTCTTCTTTACGTTTATCGGTCATATAAAAACACCTCACTTAAAATACAGTATCAACGCCTACTGCATAGTATGAAATAAATTCAATTTAAGTGCGCTGTTTTTTGGACATTTTCTCTATAAAGCAATACCTTTCTCACATCATCTTCAGTTACTGCAGTTTTCAATCGTGCAATAACTTCATCAGATTGAAAATGTTGATAAAGATACCTAATGTCATCTTTCCCATTCATATCAAGTGCAAGCAAGCAGATAAATTGGGTGCGCTTTTTTCCCGCCCATAGAATTGGTTTTTCAGTCTTGGCAAACAAAATTGCAGATGTATAAACATATGAACTATCTGCATGCGGCAGCGCTACTGTTTGGTGTATTAAGTATGCCCCCATTTTCTCTCGTTCTAAAACCGCTTTTTCATACCCTTCTTTTACATAATTCTCATTTATAAGTAACTGACACATTTTTTTCAACACTTTGGTTTTCGTATCATATGCTTTCCCTAAGAGCAGAATCTTCACACGCTGAATCACTTGCGGAACTGCATTTACTTTTTCTTCTATCGGCATTGGTCTGCGCATCGAATGCGCTAATAACTCGGCCAACTGTTCTTTGCCTTCCTTTGACAACAGCATATTCACTGAAAAATAGGGAATGCCTCGAAGCTTTGGGTCTACACTTCCGACAACAGCTACAATATCATATTGCATTGAAAAGTTCTCAATTTGTTGATCAATATCCTGACTGCCAATGATGCCAACATGTAAATATACGACTTCATGCAATTCTTCACCAAACAATTTTTTCAATTGCTCTTTACAGTATAGAGCAACGCCCTCTCCTGTAAAACAAATCGTTAGGATTGCTTTTTTGCGTAAAAGCAAAGACGTTTTAATATGATTTTTAGGTGAAAGATAATTTAAAGATTCTATCCCCTGCACCACATTCGCCAGATTCGATCCCGGTAAAACACTGCGTCTTAAAGCTTCAATCACCATAACGGTATCCACGCGATCCATTGTCTCTACCCGAATTTTAGTTCGCACTTGAATCATTTCTCCAAAAGTAAGCAAAGAGCCTAAATCTGCAAGAATTAATACCCCTTTTCCTTCATCCGCGTGTCTTACCACAGCACTCAAACGTTCTAATGCCGCACCTGGTTTTTCATCAAAGCTCATATTAAACGGTTTTCCATGCGTCATATTCAACAATTTATTGGCAATTTCCAACATGCTGCCGCCGACATTTCCATGCGTAGCCACAACCACGCCGACGTTTCCTTCTTCTTCTTTCTCATTCCCATGTAAATATAACGCAATATAACTCGTCTCATCCTCAGGTAAATCCATCTGACAACGTTTTTTTATCAAAGCAACCATTTTTTCCGCAACCGCATATTCTTGCTTAAACTTTCTTTTCACATCTTCCAAATTGGGATTGATAATTTTCTTGCCTTGATTCAATCGGGCAAATGTAGCATTTAAATGAATCGCTAAACAATAGACAAGTGATTCATCCAATTTTCCTAATTCAGCTTCGGCAATTTTTAAAACTTCTTGGGCTAAATATATCGCTTCATCTCCAATTACTTTAGCAACTTCCTGCAAGCTCAACGGCGCTAATCGATGCTTTACATGAACCATAACCCGCTGTAAATTCCGTTTTATTTCATCACCGACCAATTCCTTGACCTGTTGTTCATTCATGCCCTTTTGCATACAATTCATATGTAATTTCTCAATAGATCCATAAAACTCTTTTGGAAAACTATACACATCCTCCTCAAGCAAAGTTGGCACCTGGCATTGTTTAGGATGAAACAAAAAATCCTTCCAGACAAGACTCTCCAGTGCCTGCCTTTGACTTTGAATCTTTAACAGCCCTTTCTTTACATATAGGCTAAGCCCCGACAAATCTACTTTTACAGCGTCTTCTTTTTTCGTGACATAGTTTAAAAAACTTTTTGCACAAATCACTTGAATATCACTTCTGAGCTGCCCGATATTCCCTTTACAATCATATAAAAGAAAGGCTTTGATCACATCCAATGAAACCTCTAGTTTTGCATTCATTCTAGATGATTCATAGCTGAAAAATCTCTGAATAAGCTGAAGCCGTTCTGTTAATGGACGATCAAGCAACGGCGGAAGATGAATCAGCATCGGAATACGCCGCTTAAAAGTAGCAAGTAAGGCTGTCTCTATATTTTCCGTAGTTGCCGCAATCAGTTGCACATTTGCCTGCCGTGCTGCATACGTTTCACCTAATCGCCGATAACTCCCTTTATCAATTAAATGAAATAACATTTCTTGGCCTTCTGCTGACAAACGGTGTACTTCATCAAGAAACAAAATACCACCATCCGTTTGTTCAATCAATCCTTTTCGATCCGTTACCGCACCAGTATAAGCACCCTTTACTGCACCAAAAAGCTGCGTGATTAAAAGTTGTGAATTTTCAGCATAATCTGCGCAATTTAATACATGAAACGGTGCATTATCCGGCAAACTTCTCGCTTTTAAAGCAAAGCGATACATCGCCTCGACTAACTCACTTTTTCCAACCCCAGTCTCGCCAACAATCAAACAATGTAAGCCATGCGGTGGATAGAGCATGGTCGCCTTCGCTTGCTGAATCAGGGGATTTAGACTCCCGCCTACGCCAACTAGATTCGCAAAGGCATCCTGCTCTGTACCTTCTTCTTCATCGCGCTCTGCACAAGCTAAATCTTCTGCGGGGTCTTGGCGCATATGCGCTGTTTTTATATATTTATTTAGTAAATAAATTGATAAAGAATAACCTTTTTTTCTTAATGTTTCCTGCATTTCCTGCTTTGAATACGCTTTGTTCCTCTGCATCATACGCTGCATTTCCTCATAAATATAGGCTTGTTTCCGCTCTCTAGAATCTTGTATTTTTAACTCCTTACGCAATGAAGTAACATACTCCCGACTGACCAAAAACTTTTTTGCCAGAGCTGTATCCGTATATGGTTGATTATGATCTTCCTCGGCAATGTATTGTTGGATTTGTTTTCTCATCATTTCCCTCCTGAATGATTGATTATGTAAACTCATAAAGTAAAAAATCTGAATCTACATAATTTTAATCTTCCATAAGTTCTACATTTAAACATCCTCATCTTTTTACCTTCAAAGAGTCCAGCAAAAACAAATAAACACCACGCTCTTATTGTGATGCAATCTCTCAAATATAAAAGGAGACTACCTTCAGCAGTCTCCCAAGTTCTTTCATTGCATGCATCGCTCTATTTTATAGTTTCATTTATTTTACTTCACTTAGCTGTCTTGTGACTTCTACCAGATGATTGCTGCTTGCTTTCATATGATCTAACGCAGTGAATATACCTTGTATTGCTTGGCTTTCCTTCTGTGAATCTGTTGCCATCTTCACAAACAATTCTTTATTTGCTGTCATACTTCCAGATAAATCTTTTAAGGGCTGCACAATCTCTTGTGTTGAATTTTGAATCTCTTCAACCGCACGATAAATCGTTTCTGTCGATTTTTGACTTTCAACTGCCAATTTACCCACTTCGCGTGCAACAACAGAAAAACCGCGTCCTAATTCGCCCACACGCGCCGCCTCTATCGTAGCATTCAATGCCAGCAAATTTGTTTCACTCGAAATATGTTTTATCGTATCCACGATTTTACCGATATTTTTTGCGGCATCAACAAGAATTGTTGATAAACCACTAATTTGCGACAGCTGCTCTATCCCTAAATTCATTTTTTCATTTAAAGCTCGAAAAGACGCCGTCTCTTCCTCAAATGCTTGTCCTACTGCTGCAACGACTTCACTAATATGATGAATTTGCTCAGATAACGCATTTGAACTGTTTTGGACGTTCCCCGCTAGTTGCCGATATTCGAATAAACTAACCCAACGCATTAGCGCACAAGCAGCTTCAACATTCAACACTCGTTTTGCAACAATTAATTGTACATTTGATTTTAGTACATGCCGATATTTAGTTAAATATCCGCCTGCTCCTACGATTGTTTCAATTCCAACAAGATACTCCGCTGTTTCCAACGCTGCAGTAACTTCGCGTTCCGAAATTTCATCATAAGGAATCAGTTTAAAATTAATATGATGAATTCCCATATCTTCACAATAACGTACAAGCTGCTTCGCGTAACTTGTTGAGTTATTGAAGACATACACATCCTGCCCCGCTGGAACCTGCGCCAACGCAACAAAAAATTCTCCTGCTGGTACCATATCTACACCGACAAGTTTGTCACTAGAAACTTTTTGTGAGGTTTCTGCTATTCGTGAAGAAACGCATACGACAAGATCTTCGGTGATGTCATGACCAATTTCTTTAAAAGCACAAGCTCTTCCTTGCATGTTTTTTCCCATAACCGGTTTTATCGCAGCCAAAAGCTCTTCAGCAATTGCTTTACCACCTGCAACTGTTAAGACACGAATATTTTCCACAACGTTAACTCCTACATTCTTTATTTTTTGCTAAAATTATACGCTTTATTAAAATTATAGTAAGAGTATACTTGTTTTGTCTATACAGTTTGTATTTATTATTGTTATTCTAGAATAACAATTTATTATAATCCATACATTAAAAGGCCAGAAAACAAGGGGATGCCACATTGCAAATGCGGCATCCCCTGACTAAATCCGGTCCACTTATAAACTAGTACGAAGATAGGTTGCCGGTTGGTGAGAAGTATTCAGCTGCTAGGCGCAGCAAGGGGTTGTGAAGGAGTCGTACTCGTGTACGTCGACGAGTAACACCTTGTTGCAACGACGCAGATGAATGCTTATCGCCGACCCGCCACCTATCTGTCCATAGTATACACACTAGTTAAAACGCAGGCAAAATCGCCCCTTTATATTTCTCGTTGATGAATTTCTTTACTTCTTCAGATTTCATTGCTTTTACAAGCTTTTGAATTTCAGGACGATTTTCATCACCTTGGCGTGCAACTAGAATATTTACATAAGGAGAATCGTTTTGTTCAATAAACAACGCATCTTTGGAAGGTGTCAAATTGGCTTCCAATGCATAGTTCGTATTTATGACTGCAATTGTAACATCATCTAAAGAACGAGGAATCTGTGCCGCTTCTAATTCTTTAAAGCTTAACTTTTTATCATTTTGTACTACATCAGCAACAGTTCCATTAATTCCAACGCCATCTTTTAATGTAATAAGCCCAGCTTTCGCTAAAAGTGCCAACGCACGACCGCCATTGGTTGGATCATTTGGTATTGCTACGGAACTGCCTTCAGCAAGTTCCTCTAATTTTTTCACTTTCTTTGAATAAATCCCCATTGGTTCGATATGAATCCCTGCAACATTGACTAATTTTAAATTACGTTCTGCAGCAAATTTTTCTAAATAAGGCGTATGTTGAAAATAGTTTGCATCTAACTCCTTATCCGCAACTGCTAAATTCGGCTGCACATAATCACTGAACTCAACAATTTGTAAATCAATTCCCTCTTTTGCAAGCAAAGGTTTTACAACTTCCAAAATTTCAGCGTGTGGTACTGCTGTAGCACCAACTTTTAATACAGTTTTTGCAGATGAATCTGCGCCTTTATCCGCTGCCGGAGCCTCAGATTTACCACAACCAGCTACAGCAAAAACCACCATCAACAAAGTAACAAGCAATAAACCAATCTTCCTCATTGTTCCTACCCCCATTTATAATTTGTCTGCAGACTAGCATTTAGATAAAAATTATACTCTAAACCAAGTCTTACTTTATCTCAAGATAAAAAAGTCTCCCTACCTTGCACCTGCATGAGAACCTCTTTCATCCTTAGATTTCGAATTATTTCTAGCGTTTGTTTAGACGTCTGGAAATCGCATCACCAATAGATTGCACCAGTTGTACTTGAATAATTAAAATAATGACGGTTGCAAGCATAACATCACCGCGGAAACGTTGATATCCATAACGAATTGCCAGATCTCCTAGCCCACCGCCGCCGATTGCACCAGCCATTGCCGAATAGCCAATTAAGCTGATAATCGTAATCGTAATTCCAGAAATTAAGGAAGGCATTGCTTCCGGCAATAGCACATGCCAGATAATCTGCATCGGCGTTGCCCCCATCGCTTTAGCGGCCTCAATCACGCCATACTCAACTTCTTTTAAAGAAGTTTCTACTAAACGCCCCACGAATGGAATGGCAGCAATGGTAAGTGGCACCATTGCTGCAGTGGTACCAATCGATGTGCCAACAATCATCCTCGTAAGTGGAATAATTGCTACCATTAAAATAATAAACGGTGTTGACCTCGCTGCGTTAACAACAGCGCCCAAAACGCGATTTATCGTCAAATTTTCTAAAATATGTCCCTTATCTGTAGTTACTAGAATAACGCCGAGCGGAATTCCTACGATTGCCGAAATCAGGGAAGATACGAAGACCATATAGGTTGTTTCGCCAAGTGCCTTCACAAGCAACATAACCATATCAGCTGACATAGCCAATCACCTCAATTCCCAGATTTCTATCTTGTAAGTATTTCAATGCCTTTTCAATTTCGGCATCTTCACCTGTGATCTCAAGTACCAAAGTTCCATACGGCGTATTTTTAATATGATCGACATTGCCATAAATGATATTTGTATCTACCTGAAATCTACGAATCACACCAGAAATAACAGGCTCATCTGCCGAATCACCGATAAACGATAACCGTACCAATAAATTACTGCCTGGAACTGGAGTTTTCGATATCTCGGCATTTTTAAACGCTTCCGGTATATCGCGATTGATAATTACACTAATAAATTCTTTTGTAATCTCGGCCTGAGGATTTGTAAAAACTTCTAAAACCGTACCTTCTTCTGCAATTACCCCATTTTCAATAACAGCGACCTTATCACAGATCTCTTTAATTACCTGCATCTCATGCGTAATCAATACAACGGTTAACTGCAATTTTTGGTTAATATCCTTTATCAATGCCAGAATAGATTTGGTCGTTTGCGGATCAAGCGCCGAGGTCGCTTCATCACAAAGCAATACTTTAGGATCACTGGCAAGCGCTCTCGCAATCCCTACACGCTGCTTCTGACCACCAGAAAGCTGTGCTGGATACTGGTCTCTTTTATCTGCCAGCCCGACGAGTTCTAATAATGGTAAAACTTTTTTTTCAATTTCTACCTTACTCATACCAATGAGTCTCAAAGGAAACGCAATATTATCATACACAGTTGCGGAAGACAACAAATTAAAATGTTGAAAAATCATGCCAATATTTTTACGTGCAGCTCTAAGCTGGCTCGCATTCATTGCAGTTAAATCTTCACCATCCACGACGACTATCCCTTTTGTCGGTTTTTCCAGCATATTGATACAACGAATTAAGGTACTTTTTCCTGCACCACTAAGTCCAATCACACCGTAAATCTCGCCGCGCTTTACATGAAGATTGATCCCCTTAAGCGCGTGGATTGGGCCTGATGCACCATCATATGTCTTTTCTATAGTAGAAAGTTTAATCACTTACGTTCACTGCTCCTTTTACGACTTACCAAGCTGCGATTGTCGAGCCTTTAAAATGCTCATCAATAAATGCTTTTACTTCATCCGATTGATATGCTTTTATGAATTTTTTATACACTGGATTATCCTTGTCTTTAGACTGCACTGCAATAACGTTTGCATATGGAGAATTTGCATCTTCCATCGCCAAAGAATCTTTTGTTGGCACTAACCCTGCTACAATTGCAAAATTTGTATTGATTACTGCAAGATCCACGTCCTTCAAGGAAAGTGGTACTTGTGCTGCTTCTAACTCTTTAATTTGCAGATTTTTAGGATTTTCAGCAATATCTGCTGCAGTAGCACTAAGCCCAGCGTTTGGCTTTAGTTTAATTAAGCCAACCTTTTCTAACAACAACAATGCCCGGCCGCCATTTGTCGGATCATTTGGAATTGATACGATAGAACCATCTTTTACATCTGCAATCGCTTTTACCTTCTGCGAATAGATACCAATTGGGAAAATCACTGTTTTGGCAACACTTTCGATCTTATAGCCACGATCGTTTACCTGTGCATCTAAGAACGGCTGATGTTGATAACTGTTTAAATCAATTTCACCCTGACTAAGTGCCATATTTGGCTGCACATAATCATTAAATTCAATAATTTCAACATTAAGTCCATCTTTTTCCGCTACTTTTTTAACTGCTTCTAGAATTTCAGCATGCGGTCCTGCCGTCACGCCCACTTTAATAGATTTTTTCTCCGATTTAGCAGCATCTTGATCTGCTCCGCAACCTGCAAACACGACCATGCTGAAGATCGCCAGCACTGCGATTATCAATAATTTCAGTTGTTTTGACATTGTACACTACCTCCAAATAAAATTTTTTTGCGAATACAAAAAAGCCCTTTCCCTTATGGAAAAGAGCCCGTAAAATCAACGTTTCTCTTCTCTCATCTTCAGGAAAAATTCCTGCTGGAATTGGCACCACTGCATTTCTGCCGGTTGCCGGGCGTCATTGGGCCAGTACCCTCGACCACTCTTGATAAGAGCTCTCCTATATTTAACTATGGTATTGATACTATCATTTCTCTATAGCATTGTCAATAGTCATTCTCCATATTACAATTAGAAATATTTTATTACATAACCTTGCTTTTATACGGAAATCAATTTAAAATTTAAGTAATGCTGTAAAATTTAACGATAGGTGTGATTATCTTGGGTATATTCTCAAAATTCTTTGCAAAAAAACAGGCTCAGCAAGCCGTTATTCCAAAAGATATAATTCCAAAAGAAAAAGAAACCGTTCGGAAAGCATTCGGAATTTACTGCCATAGCAAACATGGTACATCCTCAAATGGTAAAAAACTTTGCCCTAAATGTACGGCACTTCTCGCAACCGTCATGCTAAAGATGAACCGTTGTCCTTATGGGTTTACAAAACCGATCTGTGAAAAATGTAAAACGCCTTGCTTCGGCACTGCACAAACCAAAGAATTTTTAGTTATCATGAGTGGCGCTAAAACAAAAATGTTTTTTAAACACCCAATCATGACGATGAAACATATGCTGTATGGCATGCGCAAGGAAGCAAAAAAAGATGACAAAAAAGATACGAAAAAAAATAAAAAATAAATAAACGGGATATTGCGACGGAGCAATATCCCGATTTTATTTAACTTTGTTTTTTAAATTGTGATTTTGGTTGCTGACAAATCGGACAAACAAAATCATCTGCTTCTTTTTCAATGTCACCCTCATATATATATCCGCAGACGCCACAGACATATTTGTCCGTTATGACCTCTTCTCGATACGTTGGTGCATTTTTAGGTGCTTTCCCCTTGATTACATCATGATAATACTGATAGGTCATCGGCGGAAAATCGATTCCCTTCATCGCATTACTCACGCGTCCCAGAATAACAAAATGTGTCTTTGTTTCCTGCATATGAACGACATCGACTGCGATATAGCCACAAACATTTTCTTTTACAACCGGCAACGCATCGAAATACATGAATTCAAAGCCGGTAAACTTATCCGTATCACGCCCCGATGTAAAACCTAGCTTAGCGATCACATTTTGATTTGTTTTCTCCGAAATGATAGATACACTAAACTTTCCTGTAGCTTTTATAGCCTCATAAGTAAAATTGTTTTTATTCATGCTGACTGCAATAATAGGCGCTTCCTCATTGGTAATTTGCACAACTGTATTGACAATGCAGCCCGTTGGTCTTTCCTCATCTAAAGTCCCGATTGCATACATACCATAAGAAAGTTTCCACAGCACTGATTTATCCATTATAAAACCTCCTAAACCGCAATTTATTCCTATACCAATTGTTCCCCAAATAGTATGATACCAATAATCATAGTTTACATAGTACCCATTTATCCATTACAAAGCCTCCATGATGAGCCTTTATTCATGACGCCCCCATTTTCCAATAGCCTGTATATTCGCAAGTTGCATGCAGAAAGCGTTAACTTTCGGATAAATTACAATGCAGAGCGTATTAAAATGCGCTCTGCATAAGCACTAGTCTAGTTTATTTTATCATTATCATTTATTATATCACGATCTAATAAAACTACAATTGCAATCGTAAAACGATAAAAAATGAATTACGAAACTGAAAAGGGTAAATAGGAGATTTTTATGTACAAAATTTTACGCATCTTACAACAGAAATTGTCCCCTGTTACATTAGCCAATCTTGCCATGATCATTACGATGATTGCTTGGGGAACTTCATTTATCAGCACAAAAATTGTCTTAAAGGAAGTACCACCTATTACACTGGCATTTATTCGTTTTTTTATCACATCGATCATTTTATATGGAATCATCAAAAAAACTGAACCAAACACCTTTGTCGCATCGGCAGACAAATGGCGCCTCGCACTTATAGGGTTTATCGGTATTTCGATATATTTTTACTTAGAAAACACCGGAATTAAATTCACATCTGCTTCAAATGCTTCATTAATTACCTCCTTCGTACCCATTCTATCCATCGCATTGAATATGCTGTTTTTTAAAGCAAGGCTAAGCGGTCTTGAAGCGATTGGCGTTTTCATCGGAATTATTGGTGCATACCTGACGATCACCGCGAACGGAACGATTGATTTTACCTCCGATAATTTTAAGGGAAATCTCTACATGATCGGCGCAATGATTGCTTGGGCAATCTATACTTTACTCAGTAAAAAAATGCAAAAGAAATATTCCGGACTTTGCATTCTAACTTACCAAACGATTTTCGCAACGCTGAGTCTCATTCCGTTCACGTTATTAGAATACAATACATGGCAAACCATTTCGGCAACCTCTTTTCTCCATATTTTATACTTGGCAAGCATCTGCTCCGCACTCGGCTATTTTCTCTATGGTTATGCGCTAAAAACAGTTGATGTCGTCATAACAACACTCTATCTCAACTGTGTTCCCGTTGTTGGTGTAATCAGCGGTTATCTGATTTTAAATGAAACCATCCTCCCCATCCAAATCTTCGGCGGCATGATCATTATCGCAGGAATTTTCATTGCAAATTTGAATCATACACTCGCATTATTTAGCAAAAAGTAGTATTTTATTTGTGAATAATTTGACGATCATCGATATGCGCATGTCCCCATTCACATAAACACTCTAAAACAGGCATCAGGGTTAACCCTTTTTCAGATAAAGAATATTCAACCTTTGGAGGTACTTGAGAATACTCTTTACGAACAATTAACTGATCCGCTTCCAATTCTTTAAGTTGTGTACTGAGCATTTTATGCGTAACCGTTTCGAGTGAACGCTTTAATTCGCCATACCGTAAAACCCGTTTTTTCCAAAGCCAAAATAGTATATGCATTTTCCATTTACCATCAATTAAAGACATTGCATAGGCAAAAGGTTTAATATTCACTTCATGATCCATTTATACTCTCCCTATAGATAGTATCTCACAAAAAAGTACGTACTTTCCATCTTTTGTATAGTAGTATATCATTGAAACTATCAGATGGAAAGGAGTATAAGATGATGAAAAAAGAAATTGAAGTGTTTGACTATGCCAATGAAATTATGAAGGCCGTCAAAACAGGCATCTTATTAACTACAAAAGCTGCTGACAAGGTAAATGCGATGACGATCGGCTGGGGTACACTCGGCGTCAAATGGGCAAAACCAATTTTTATCGTTTACGTTAGAGAAAATCGCTTTACCAAACAACAACTTGAAGAAAATCCCGAGTTCACGATCAATGTCCCATACGGAACATTCGATAAAAAAATACTAGGTATCTGCGGAACCAAATCCGGTCGTACAGTTGATAAAATTAAAGAACTTAACTTAACACTCGAGCACCCGAAACATATCTCTGTCCCTGCAATTAAGGAACTGCCTTTAACACTTGAATGTAAAGTGATATACAAACAAAAGCAAGATACCACGCAAATTCCCGAAGAAATCAAGAACACCTTCTACCCACAAGATGTCGACAGTACATTCCATGGTGCAAATAAAGACTTCCATATCGCATATTATGGAGAAATCGTCAGCGCCTATATCGTCGAATAGAATACGCTACCTACATACGACAATTAAAAATCCCACTCATTAGACCGAGAATGCTAACCAAGTAAATCAGGTTAGCATTCTCGGTCTATATTTTTTATTATAGTTTATCAGTCATTATTACTTTATCCTAGAATCACATTTTACTTAAGCAAAAACATCCCAATTGCAGTTCCTTTCTTTCTATTGTAAAATAGCCCTATGTGTAAATATTTTTTAGTGAGGTATAGAGATGAAGGCTTTTATTTTTGACATGGACGGCGTAATCATTGACAGCGAACCAATTAACACAGGGCTGGCGATCAAAACGGTTGCGCATTTTGGCAAGAGTATTACCAGTAATGAAATGGAAAAATACGCGGGATCAACGATGAAAGTTATTTTCTCTAGCATTAAAGAAAATAAGCAAATCAATGCTCCGTTAGAAGAAATCATCACTTATATGCAAGCGAGTATGCTTAGAAATTTAATAGAAACAGAAATTGAACCAATCAAAGGCATTCGACAACTTCTCTCCAATTTAAAAACAAACAATATCCCAACTGCGATTGCTTCTTCCTCACCGAAACATATAATTGAAGCAGTCGTTGATAAATTTAAATTGGCTGATTATTTTGCGCATCTCGTCAGTGGAAATGAAGTAAAACACAGTAAGCCCGATCCAGAGATTTATCTTGTAACAGCAGAAAAACTAGGTGTCTTGCCTAACGAATGCGTTGTGCTTGAAGATTCAACAAATGGCGTAAATGCAGCAAAAAACGCCGGTATGACATGTATCGGCTTTAGAAATCTAAATTCCGGCAATCAAGATATCTCCCGTGCAGACCTGATTGTAGATACAATCGGTAAAATCGACCTTAATAAAATTTAAACATAAAGAGAGGTAATTTTATGAAGGCTTTCATATTTGATATGGATGGCGTAATTATTGATAGCGAACCAATTTATTTAGAAATCAACAAAAAAACTTTACACCATTTTAACATCACTGTCTCTACAGAAGATTTTAACCAATTTGTTGGCATGACAGATCATGGCGTATACGCAATCGTAAAAGAAAAATATCAGGTACCTCAAACAATAGACGAAATGCTGGCCTACCAAAGTGATCTCGTCTGGAGCACCTTCAAACATTTAGAAGCTGAACCGATTGATGGAATTCCAGAGTTGTTACAAACCTTAAAAGAACAGCATATTGCCACTGCAGTAGCCTCTTCTTCACCAAAAAAAATTATCGAGATCATCTTGCGTCAACTTAAACTCGATAATTATTTCAACTTGATCGTCAGTGGACAAGAAGTCGCGCAGGGAAAACCTGCACCGGATATATTTTTAGAAACGGCCCAAAGGCTTCAGATTTCGCCAGCGGATTGCGTCGTACTTGAAGATTCTAAAAACGGATCTATTGCCGCAAAAAAAGCCGGTATGACTTGTATCGGATTTCAAAACCTTAGTTCTGGAAATCAAGACCTGCGTCAAGCAGATTTTATTGTAGATTCGATTCCTGCAATTGATATTTTCAACTTAAAATAAATTAAATAAAAACCAGATGATCTATACATTCGCCTATCTATCATCTGGTTTATTTTGATTGACTGCCACTTTATTCTATACTATGATTAAGTACATCATACAAGAAAGAAAGTAGATATCACTATGACTGAAGTAGAACAAATCAATTGTCGTAAAAAAGGAATTGTCCTTGTATTACTTGGTGCAATCCTTTGGGGAGCCTCGGGTGTTGCCGCACAATATTTATTTCATTATAAACACTTAAGCCCAGAATGGCTGGTTGTCGTACGACTGCTTACCTCCGGGCTTTTATTATTGCTTTACGATTTTATAAAGAACCGTGCCAATCTCTTTTATATCTGGAAGATCAAGCACGATCGCTGTCAATTACTTTTATTTAGTATCTTTGGCATGCTAGGCGTACAATATACATATTTCGCCGCCATTCAACACGGTAATGCAGCCACAGCGACGATTTTACAGTATCTCATGCCAGTCATCGTCGCATGCTATTTAGCCCTCCGTTATAAAAAGCCGCCCAATAAATTAGAACAGATTTCGATCTTTTTGGCGATGCTCGGTACATTCTTACTCGTAACCAAAGGCGATTTTCGTAACCTCGCGATCTCCCCACTCGCATTATTTTGGGGTATTGCCTCAGCTTTTTGCGCTGCTTTCTATACATTACAACCTAAATATCTGCTCAGCCATTGGCGTTCACCGCTTGTCATTGGTTGGGGAATGCTCACGGGCGGAATCATTATGAGTCCAATCAATCCGCCTTGGAAATTCAGCGGTATTTGGGATATCGACACCTTCTTCGTTATATGTTTCATCATCTTGTTTGGCACCGT
Source organism: Massilibacillus massiliensis (assembly GCF_900086705.1). Taxonomy (NCBI): domain Bacteria; kingdom Bacillati; phylum Bacillota; class Negativicutes; order Selenomonadales; family Sporomusaceae; genus Anaerosinus; species Anaerosinus massiliensis. The sequence continues at coordinate 1,748,105 of NZ_LT575483.1, forward strand.
TATCGCTTTCTACTCCTATTTAGAAAGTATTAAATACATCCTGCCGACAGAAACTAGTACACTTGCATCCATGGAGCCACTTTCAGCTGTTCTTCTTTCCATCTATTGTCTTCATACACCTTTTGGGTGGATTGATTATATCGGTGGATTATCCATAATGGCAACCGTATTTCTCTTAGCTAAAAAACAATAAAAAACTACTTGCTCAAACGAGCAAGTAGTTTTTTATTGCATATGCGACACCATGTTCATCGTTTGTCTTTGTAACATAGCTTGCCGCTTCTTTTACTTCTGGCTCAGCATTTTCCATAGCAAAAGAGTATCCGGCCATCCGCATCATGCTAATATCATTATGATGATCACCAAACACCGCAATCCGCTCGGGTTTAATCTGATACTTTTCAGCCAAGATTCTTACCGCCGCTCCCTTATTTACAGCTTTATCGGTAATATCCAGCCCATTTTTTTCAGATATCACAAACGTGTTTTTCCCACTCGGATTGTAACGTTGCTTTAGCTTAGCCACTTGCTGATCAGAAAGTTTCCAAATGAACATTTTTAACACTTGTTCCGTCGGCAAATCCTCAACTTTTTCCATCGTACAAATTGATATTTTAAAATCTTTCGGCACTTTTTCATTATAATGATGAAAAATATTTACCCGCTCACTGTTTGCCGCACAAAACATATGATCACACACACTAGCCGTGAAATCATATCCGTTGTCGAAACAATAGCATATCATCTTTTCCACAAATCTCTTTTCCATATATTTATGATATAAAATTTCATTTGTCATCGGGCTTCGCACCAAAGCACCATTACAGGCAATAATCGGCTCTTCAATTCCAATCTGAGCCGATAAAGCTTTTACATACACATCATTTCGCCCTGTCGCCAAAACAATCTTTACACCATGTTTTTTTAGCTCTTGCAAGGCCTGCATATTTTCAAAGCTGATTTCTCCTTTAGAATTTAGCAGTGTACCATCAAGATCACATACACAACAATCTATTTTCATCTTATCGACTCCATTGATTTCAAACTTATTTTACATCATCTTTTACATGAACTCTGCTTGGCAAACTGCTTAAAAAATAACAAATCTCGGCATCCGGCACCTCAAGCAATAGCTTCATTCCTTCATTGCCTACAACCCTCTGCAAATACAAAAATTCATCCTGTCTTTCCTTTTGAATCTGCTGACTCCAATCCGGTGTTTGCAACGCTTGCTTCGAATGAACCCGATCAAACATACACGCCGCATGTAAATAAATACGAATCATTGCATCTTGTGTAATTGCCTCATCAAAAAAGTACTCCGCTATTTTTTCAACCAAGTTTTTACAACATACAGCAACTTTTTTCACAGACAAACTTTTGACAAACTTACTCAATTGCCCCGCTAACACTTCATAAACATCCGTTATCACAGGTCTCTCTTCAATTGGTAATTCTCCCTCTAGGATGTCAAGCTGCAACAAATTCTCGACACGTTTCAATCCTTCTTTAGAGAATAATTCACTGACATGAACAAATGGGACGTGTTTCACTTTTGGCTCAATACTCCCAATGATCAGATGCAGTTTATCCCCTAAATTCCCCTGAATTTCCTCGACATCTTGCATCGCTCCAGCTGTAATAAAGTGCATTCCTTTCATACTCGGCACATGATTTCGTAGAATTTCCTTAATCTGCTCTGCTACCCCTTCACCGCTTGCACAGGTAATCAGAATCGTCCCTTTTAGTTCCGCCACAGAATTGGTAGGATACCTTCTTTGCCGTAATGTCATCGTATACTCATCATACGCTTCATAAATATGCGCAACGGCCTGCTCCAAAGTCTCATCCGTCGTCAATACACGACGACCAGCCTCCAGTACCAATGCAGTTGTTACATTTGGGATGATTTTAACCGGCACTTTAGTTTCTTTCACCAGCATATTTTCCATTGTAACTAAAAAGCCCATATCTACAAGTACAATCACACCACTGCCTTGATTACGCTTGATAATCACCTCTTGCAGTTCTTCTACCGTTTGTGCGTTGCTTCTATTGAGCGGGATATCATATGCTTTCACATGATCGGTTCCTAATAAATTATTTGCAACTTCCGCCATGCTTTGCGCGGTTCCCCGTCCATGCGCGGCAATAATCATTCCAATTCTCGGCTTTAGCGGTTCTTCACAGCCATGAATTAAAAACATCGCAATAAACCCAAGCTCATCCGGCGATATATCTGTCTGCAGTTTGGCAGATAACAAATCGATATGATCCAGTACTACCTGATATGCCGCTTCATGCTCTGCTTTAATCATTTTTAAATTCGGATTATAAATAATCCGCCCAGAAATCACGCGTTCTCTAAACTGTTGCAAGTGTAATGCCAGCGCAACCAAGGTTCTTCGACCATATTTTCTTTTCAACTTACTCGCGGCATCATTTAATAAAACATTGGCCGTTTCCCAAATATTCTGCTCTATGATGCTGACCGGCATATCGGCTGCATCAGCCTTTGCCAAAGATTGCGCAGCGGAGCCAAAATATTTTTCTAAATCTTTGCCGACTTTTTCTTCGATCTCTTCATCTGATATTTCCATTTTACGATAACTATTAATTTTTTTGTCCACATACTCGTATAAATCCCGATGCAAATCATAGTCGTTAACTGCTCCGTTGATCATCATTTCTCCATCGGGCTCAATCAAAATACCTTCTCTGAACAGCCGATTGATTGCATCATCAAGCACGGTTTGATTTCTTACCATAGAAAAAATCCGCTGTGGAATCGCATCAACATCCACGGTTAATTTATCATGCGCAGCCGCTAAACTCGATAAATAGCTTTTTGCACAACAAAGCTGCAGATCATTACGGAGTTCCCCAATATTTGCCGGACAATTATAGTGCGTAAAAGTCTCCAAGGCCTGTCCGGAAATAAAGATCGGTACCCCTAGGCGAATCGCTTCCTGACGAACAAAATGAACAATTAAACGAATCCTCTCGTTAATCGGTCGTTCATTAATTCTCGGCAACGTAATCTGCACAGGAATCCTCCGCCGAAATGTGAGTAAAAGAGAACTCGATATATCCTCAGAGGTAGCACCAATAATCATCAACTGTGCCTTCCGCTCTCCCCGCGTTTCTCCCAATCGGCGATAAACGCCTTTATCTACCAACATAAAAAGTAGTTCTTGTCCAGTCGAAGGCAAGCGATGAATTTCATCTAAAAATAAAATGCCACCTTTTGCGCGATCTACCACGCCTTCATGATCTTCATTCGCTCCTGTAAAAGCACCTTTTACATAACCAAACAATTGTGCCAGCAATAGCTGCGCATTATCTGCATAATCGGCACAACCAAACGTAATAAACGGAACCGACTCTTTCGTCGTCCACATTTCTGTTGCATACTTCCACATCGCTTCAGCCAGTAAATTCTTTCCGACTCCACTTTCACCGCAGATTAACGTATGCAAACCATTTGGCGGATATACAATCGCTGCTTTCGCCAATTCTATCTGTGCTTTTATACTGCCACCACTGCCAACAATACCTGAAAATGCAGTTGGTTGAACCGTATGCAAAGTTTTCTTTAAATTTTGAATTTTTAAATTGGGCTCTTTTTCAACTTTTTTATGCATATACGTACGCTCACGATTGCCAATCGCATAGTATAAAACCGGCCTAGTACCAGTTTTTTCGATATACCCCAATTTATATAATTTATTCAAATCGGCCGATGCATCGCTGCGATGGATATTCAACTCCAATGCCACTGTAGCCGCATTTACACCTTTTCTAGAAGCTTCGTCCGTACAGGACTCTACATATTCCATTACTCTATCAATTCTAGCCATTTCCTGTACTCCTTATTTATCCTTCGAAGTAAACCGCTATTTCTATCATAATTAATTCCTGCAATAAAAGCTAAATCCTTCTGCAACTCCATGCTAACGGCAATTCTTTGAACGTAAATTTATTCCATACGCTTTCGATATTTCCTCTAACTCTTGCACAATTTCGCTTGATAAACCAATTCCTTCTTTTCGCAGCCTTTTCTCTAGGTTTTGCTCACGTTCACCAGGAAGGTAAATTTCACTGACACCATCTATTTTATCTGTATTTTTTATCATCTGACAAAAACTTTCGATACGATCATAATATGAATCTAACGATATAAATGCATCTGCTTTTACAATCATAAAAAAATGACCAACGTCCGCTTTAGTCTCCCCATTCTTGTAAGCCGCAACCTCAGTGCCAAATTGTGCATTCGTTATGATACCACTTAGCAAATCCACTGCCATAGACAGAGCATACCCTTTTGGACCCGCCATAGGAAGGATCATGCCCATAAGTGCTTCATTAGGATCTGTTGTTATATTTCCCTTTTGATCCATAGCCCAACCTTCCGGTATTTCAATTCCCTTTTTCGCAGCAGAAATAATTTTACCTCGCGCAACGACACTCGTCGCCATATCTATGATGATTGGACACTGCTCTTTTCTCGGAAAACCAAAAGCAATTGGATTCGTTCCCAGGCAAGCCTTCTTTCCACCCCAAGGTGCCAGTGCTGCTAAAGCATTTGTCAAGCCGATGCTGATATAATTCTTCTTTGCCGCAATCTCACAATAAAATCCAGCCATGCCAAAATGATTGCTATTATTTACGCCCACTGCACAAATGCCAAATTCATCCGCGATCTGCAATGCCTCATCTAAAGCTTTACACATAACCGCTGCACCAAGACCATTATCACCATCTATGGTCAGCAACGCAGGCCATGGTTTTTGTACTTTAATCTTCGGGGTTGGATTGATCGTATTATTTTTAATGCGCATAAGATATCTAGATAAACGGCTTATCCCGTGTGTAGAAATTCCCCAAAGTTCGGCTTTTAATAAATTATCCGCAACCTTATCGCTATCATCCAATGGCACTCCAACCTTGCAAAAACATTGTATGATAAACTTTTTTAATTCTTCCTCAGAAAACAGTATATGATTCATAAAGTAACCGCCTTCCTAAAATTTACAAACTTTGTTTCTTATACAATGAGCTAGTAAAAATCAAAATCATTGATTTTACTAGCTCATATCATCTGTATTTTATTTAATAAGCCCCAATGCACCACCGGCTAAAGCGAAAACAAATAATGCTAAAAGCACGGTAACGACGCGGTATCCTCGCATAATCGCCTGCCAGCTCACAACGGTGATTGCAAGCGGCAATATTTTCGGTACGATTTTATCCATCATATCCTTAATTACAATTTCTTTTCCACCTAAAACCGGTGCCCAGGCAAAATCCACTGTAATGAATTTACATACCATAATCCCGAGAACAAACAAGCCCATAATTGAGAAGAAAGTTGTTAACTTTTTAAACAATCCACCTTCTAAAATTGCAGTAACAGCAGTCGTCCCCAATTGATAACCCTTTTTGATACTAAGTCTTGTAATCGTGTAATCATAACCAAGCATTGCACAAGCAAAGACAATCGGCCCCATAATACTGCCTGACGCTGCCCAGCCTAAACAGATACCGAGAATGACTGGTTTGTACAACGCACCAGAAATTGTATCACCAATCCCTGCAAGTGGTCCCATAAGTGACGATTTCAAATCGATGATCGTCGATTCATCAATATCGCCGCCCTTTGCCTTTTGTTCTTCCAAAGCAATAACAATTCCATGAATCACCGCACCCCAGCGCGGTTCTGTATTAAAAAATATCATATGCCGTTTTAAACCAGCTACAACCTGATCGTGATCATTTGGATATAATTTTTTCAGAAGCGGCCCCATCATAGATGCGAACCCGCCCGCCTGCATTCTTTGATAATTATAGGCTAAATGGCTCATAATCCACCAACGGAAAATTGCAAATTCAAGATCCAGTTTAGATAATCCGATTTCAGCTGTTTTGTTATTTGCCATTATATTTCATCCTCCTCATCATGCATTTGGTTACCAGCATTTGCAGGTTCTGGCTGCAAGGAAATATACACATATCCCATAGCAGCACCTAAAAATGCAGCAAACAATAAATTGTTCATTCCCGTAAATGCGCTAATTGCAAATCCTACACCGAAAAATACCAATAAGTCCTTACGTGCCATATATTTTAATAACATTGCAATACCAACTGCCGGTAATACCTTACCTACGGTATTAAAACCTGCAACCCCCCAAGCAGGAATCGCTGCAAGAAGACCTTCAATCACTGGCGGACCATAATAAGCAGCCAAAAATGCCGGAATCCCTCTTACTAAAATAACAACAAATTGCGAAGGAACCGCTTGCAGAATCATCAGTTTCTTTATATCGCCTTTTTCTGCACATTTATCCTGCAAAGAAGGAATCGCCGAGTTTGCCGACATAAATAAAATCCATGCATAATTACCAATAACACCGATCGACACTGCCATTACAACAGCCTGTTCCGTACTAATATTACTTTGAATTGCAACGGCTGTCCCCAAAAGTCCAGCTGAATACAAATCTGACGGATTCGCTCCACCTGTGCTGTTCCAACCTAAAAATGCCACATTAATCGCCGCACCAATGATCATACCCTCTATCGGTTGTCCATAAATAACGCCGACCCAAAAACCTGCCATAATCGGCTCGCGAATCAGCCACCAACCCAGTGGATTCGATGAACTTTGCAGCCAGCCTAAAATCCCGATCATAATTGCTTCAATCATGAAATATTCCCTCCTCAAATCATTACAAAATCTAGCTTTACGAATGCCTTATTTTATTTGCTAGGAATCACTACACTATCTCTACGATTAGAAACTTATATTAACTGATTTATAATCCATTTTCTTATCTTCTGGCGTCGCTTGGAAAAATACGTTTACTTTTTCTACCATCTTCTTAATCAATTCATTATCTTCTTCATTCAATGTCATATTCAAATACACCGCTTTGCGTCCAGGACCTGCACCTAACCCGCCAATCTGCAAATCTTCAATCGGAAATCCTTTTTCCCAAGTTGCGTAAGTGGTAGGAATATCTTTAAATAAAATAATTGCTTTCCCTTCACCCAATTGATTTTTATTCCACGCTGCAATAAAACGATCAATTCCCACAATACTGCATTTTACATCTGAAGGCATTGCCATCCGATAAATATTACTCATCACAGGGTCCTTTGATAAATTATCATTTACGATAATAATCTTCGTTGCTTGCGTATCCTTCAACCATCTTGCCACGACTTGTCCATGAATTAATCGAAAATCAACTCTAATTAAAGAAATTTTAGCCATCTACACTCACTCTTTCTACTTTTATATTGAATCGTCTTCTACTTTTTGAATTTCAAGCTCTGTTAAAATATTTTTACAACCTGATTTTCCAGATTGTATCACAGCCTCTGCCAACTCTTCACCACGCATACTAAAGCGTAAAGAAAGTGCCTCAATCAGCATGCATAAGTTTACCCCGGCAACGGCAGCAATTTTTCTCTGACTTGCGACGGCCGCCGAAACATTGGACGGTGTGCCGCCAAACAAATCACTCATGATCAATGACCCTTCAGGCATCGTATCTAAAATTGTCTGCACATCGATAATTAAATCCGCTGGATCCATTCCCGGTAACAAAGACAAAGCTTTCACATTTTCCTGGGCACCGACGATCATCTCAGCACTCTTTATAAGTTCCTCTCCAAAAATCCCGTGTGTTATTACAAGAATTCCTGGAATCGCATGTTGATATTCTGACATACAAAATTCCTCCATTTAGACGTTTTGCTTATTGACGAGCTTTGGCAATCGCTGCTAAAAATTCTTGCGTTGCCTGCGTTACCTTGCCATAGTCTCCATCTTTTTTATGTGCCTTCGCAATATAACTTCCCACACCAACTGCAACGCATCCAGCTTCTAGCCATTCACCAACATTTTCAGGGGTTACACCGCCGAAAGGTACAAGTGCTGCAGTTGGCATTGGCGCACGTAAGGTTTTTACATATTTAGGACCATAAAAATCTGCTGGGAATAACTTAATGATATCTGCTCCAGCTGCCATAGAATCTGAGATCTCTGTCGGAGACATCGCACCCGATACAGTAACCGCCTGATAACGATTCGCTATACGTATCATATCTTCATTAAAGCTTGAGCTTACCAACATTTCTGCACCGGCTAAAAGAGCTGCACTCGCGTTTTCAGCATCTAAAACCGTACCAACACCAATCACAATTCCTTGACTGCTATATTTACTTGTCAATCTTTTAATAATTTGCAATACATCTGGAACTGCAAAAGGAATCTCTAATGCCTTTGCTCCACCGGCAATCGCCGCTTCAGCAATTTTATAAGCATCTTCGGCATCATCAGACCGAATAATTGCAATCATTCCAGTTTCATAGATTGATTTTAAATTCTCTAATTTTTTCCACATAGTCTTTATCCCCTTTATCATTTTATCACAGAATATTTAGCCTTCTGCCCCGACAAAACCCTTGCAACTTCTTCTGCTGCCATTACACCAGCTCCAACAATCGCTTCTCTGGTATATGCACCAGCATGCGCTGTTAAAATAACATTTTCTAATGCCAACAACGGAGAATCTCCCAATGGTTCACGCGGATGTACATCTAGTGCCGCACCGGCAATCACGCCCGATTGCAGCGCCTCATATAAATCTGCCTCCACAACAAGCTCCCCACGCGCCGTATTGATGAGAAATGCAGTCTTTTTCATGCCCTGTAATCGTTCTTTATTCACCATGCCGATGGTCTCTTCGATTGCCGGTGCATGCAAAGAAACAAAATCTGCTTCTTTAAAAAGTTCATCTAAGGAAACATACGTTACACCATACTGTTCAATAAAGTCCTGACGAGGATATACATCATACGCTAAAATTTTCATTCCAAACGCATACGCCCTTTTCGCAACTTCACCGCCGATATTTCCCATTCCGACGATTCCAAGCACTTTGCCTCCAAGCTCTACGCCTGTATGACGATACCAGCCTTTATCTCTGATTTTGCGATCCATTGCCGGAATATTTCTTGCGATAGACAACATCATGCCCACAGCCAAATCCGCAACAGATTTACTATTCGCCCCCGGTGTAATCGTAACATCAATGCCATGCTCTTTTGCCGCATCAACATCGATTGTATTATACCCAACACCCTGTTTTGCAACAATTTTAAGCGTAGGTGCGCCAGCAGCCAAAACTGCGGCAGTTACCTTATCACTTCCCGCGATCATTCCATCCGCACCTTGTATCATATCGACCAACTCAGCTTCTGTTAATGTGCGGTCATAAGGATTCAAAATCAATTCATAGCCTTGCGCTTCTAGAATTTTCATTGCTTCTGCGGACCTTGATCTCGCTCTCGATCCAACGAGAACTTTTTTCTTCATTTACTCAACCCCTTATCATGGCAACTTCGATTCATTTCATCTTTTTCAGAATCTTGACTACATAGAATTGCAAAAACCGTGCCACTACACTAAAACCTTATAAAGATTGGGGTATGCAGAGCGAAATACTACACTACACTACACTGTTGTATCTTTATCTTAAAATAAACAACACTTATGTAGAGTGAAAATGGAGATTTTGTATTAAAATTTTATTTATAAAAATCTAATGTATCCATCCACACGCAGATCTCCTTTTGTCATTGCCACAAAAGGAGCAAAAAGTCTAGGCCACGATCCTCCAAAATACTTGAAAAAATAGTGGCTTGCTAAAATCCTTAACTCGCTTCGCTCAAACAAACGGATTTCTTCACGCAAGCCACTATTTTTTCATCCTTCGGAACGTATTTTTCCGGAAAAGGCCGTGAACGAAAAAACTGCCGCATTAGAATGCGACAGCTAGACTGTAACCTCATCAAGGCGTATTCACATAAGTGAATACGCCTTGATGAAATTCGTTCCTCTTATAAACTAGTACCAAGATAGGTTGCCGGTTGGCGAGAAGTGCCTAGATGCTAGGCGCATGAAGGAGCTGTGAAGGAGTCGTACTGCCGTACGTCGACGAACAGCGCCTTCATGCAACGACGCAGATAGGTACTTATCGCCGACCCGCCGCCGATCTGTCCCAATTATCAGTTTTAGTCTGTGATTCCCGACATAATAAACTTAATCCCCATAATGAATACAATCAATGACAATAAAGTAATAATCGCGCGCGGTTTGGTTTTACTGGCAATTTTTGCACCAATTTGCGCTCCAAAAATCGCACCTATGCCGATAAACAAACCAGGCACCCATAAAACATGACCTAATATAAAATGAGAAATTACGCCGACAAAACTCGATAGTGCAAGCACACAAGTAGAGGTCGCCGTTGCCACATGCGTCGGAAAGCCAAGCAAATAAATCATCATTGGCACATGAATAATACCGCCGCCAACGCCCAAAATACTTGAAATAAAACCAACCCCAAGACTGCTTACAATTCCCAAAAGACTGTTATAACGAAAAGTCCTAGGATCAAAAGAATGCACTGCTTGTTCCTTTGAAGACTTAAAATACATGACAAGTGCCATAAGTACAAGAAAAATACCAAACGTCAAACTAAATGTTGCACCCGTAAAATACGTTGCAATATAACTGCCTAAAAAAGCCCCCGGTATCGTTGCCAACCCAAATCGAATCGCCGCATGAAAAAAGACTTTTTTCTGCTGAATATAAGCCCAAGTCCCCGATATAGCATTTAACAATACAATAAATAGTGATGTGCCAATCGTTTGCTGTGCAGGATAACCAAACACCCACAAAAACACGGGTACTAAAATCAGCCCACCGCCAATCCCTACCAAAGTACCAAAAGCACCCACTACACTGCCAAGCAAAAAAAACATAACCGCTGTTATAATAATACGACTCTCCTCCATTTTCTATGCAAACATGGAAATTCCTAAGGCAATAACAACTGAAACTAGACCTGTTACAACAACAGCAATTCCGGCTAATGCACCTTCAGTTTCACCAATTTCTACTGCTTTTGCACTGCCCAAAGCATGACTTGATGTTCCAATCGCAATTCCTATGGCAATACTATGCTGTATTCGAAAGAATTTCAACGCAAACGGTATCAGCATCGTGCCTAATATCCCCGTACAAATGACGGATGCAACGGTTAATGCCGGAATACCGCCTAAAATACTCGATATATCCATAGCAATCGCCGCTGTCGTCGTTTTCGGCACCATGGAAACAGCTACCTGCTGATCAACCCCCATAAAAGAACACAACATATAAATACTGTACATACTTGTGATAGACCCAACAGCACTACCAACAAAAATCGGTACAATATTTCTACGAATCGTTTTACGCTGCTTATACATAGGTAAAGCAAACATAATCGTAGCCGGGCACAATAAAACATTAAGAATTGTTCCGCCCTTATTAAATGTATCCAAAGAGATATCAAACAGCTGCATACCACAAACAATAAATACAATGGCAATAAATAACGGATTTAATAATTGCAGTTTTGTTTTCTGATAAATATAGATTCCGATTTGATATGCGAAAATACAAATTCCCACAATGGCAATTGGTAACATTGGGCTATCAATGATTTGTTCCATGTTGCTTATTCTTCCTCATTTTATTTTGCAAATACAGTACCAATTTTACAGCAATTCCAGTCATTGCGAAAGTCAACAACGTCGAAATTAAGGTAATAACCGCATACTGTAATAAGATGTTTTCAATTAAAGTATACTTACCAATCATAGATACGCCGGCAGCAATAAAAAAGAACCCCATATTGTGTAAAAAGAAATTTGCAATATCTTCAATATAATTTATTTTAATAATATTTAACATCAAACAAGCCAGTAAGAGAAGAATGCCGATCACGCTTACTGGAACAGCAAGTGGCAAAAGGCGTGAAAGAATATCAGCGCAAGCCACCAATAAAAATACAATGCCGATCTGTACCAATATTTTCATCTCTTTCACTCCTATCCTGGGGCGTGTCTGAAAACTATCAAAACGGCCACTGACGATGCTTTTTGCGCCATACTTCGTTAAAACTTCTTGAAATAAAGATCATTATTCCTGCGAAGTTTTGCCTCGTCTGACACAAAAATCACTCGTCATTGACCATTCCACTAGTTTTCAGACACACCCTAATTAAAAATGAATTACAGTAAAACCGTATGAAACAATGATTGCTTCTAAATTTCTAATATCTGCTTCCGCTGGCGTTTTATATGCCTCGACATCGATTCCAAGCGCTTCCATTTTATGCTGCCCTAACGTATGATACGGCAATAATTCAACCTGTTGCACTTTCGTATGCGCCTGTAAAAATTGGCACATATTGTGCATATTTTCAGTAGTTGCATTGACCTCTGCTATGATAGGAACGCGTAAGATCACATTGTGATGAACTTTAGAAATTTCAATGATATTCTCTAAGATTTTTTGATTGCTGACACCGGTCAGCAATCGATGCGCTTTATCATCCATATGCTTCAGATCAATAAAAATCGTATCGAACGCTGCGATAATATCGCGGTTTTCCTTAAAATCAAAATACGCACTCGTCTCTACTGCTGTATCTATTCCAATCTCCTGACACGCCTTTACCAACTGTCTTAAAGTATCACTTTGCATGAACGGTTCACCACCCGAAAAAGTGACACCGCCGCCAGATTCCTGATAAAAGATACAATCTTTGCGAATCATATGCATAACATCGTCTACTGTAACAGATTCCCCAATACACTTGCGAGCTCCGACCAAGCACACAGGAAGACACTTACGGCAATACACACAGTTTTCCCGCACAAAGTGTATCTTTCCGTCGGGCCGCTGCACGATTGCATTATGCTTACACACCGCTAGACAACGCCCGCATTGCGTACATTTCTGTGGATAAAACATAATCTCTAGTTTCTGAAGCCAAGATTCCGGATTGGCACACCATTTACACCGCAGCGGACATCCCTTAAAAAACACCGTCGTCCGAATTCCATCACCATCATGAACAGACCAGCGTTGCACTTGAAAAACATTAAAGGGTTTCATACGTCGTCCGCTCAATAATCGCTTCTTGTGCATCCCGTGATAAATTCACAAACTGCGTACTGTAACCTGCCACACGGACCAATAGGTCTTTGTATTTTTCCGGATCTGCCTGTGCTTCACGTAAAATTTCGGTCGAGATTACATTAAACTGTACATGAAACGCCCCCAATGCAAAATACGCTCGAATCAGTGAGGCAAGATTCTTAAGGTTACGCTCCGATTCTAATAGTGCCGGCGAAAATTTAACATTGAGCAAAGTGCCTCCCGTATGCATATCGTGATTGATTTTTGCCGCCGAACGCATTGCTGCTGTAGGACTGGTCAAATCAGTACCAGCATGCGGAGATACACCTTCTGTCAACGGTGAACCAGATTTTCTGCCATCCGGTGTTGCACCGATCACAGCTCCGGCCGGAATATAATTAGAAATTCCCATAAAGGCTGAATTAAAAGGAGAGCCGAAGAAATCTTTATACCCGACGATTTCGTTATGATAAAAATCTGTAATCTCAATCGCAATTGTATCAACATAATCATCATCATTGCCGTATTTCGGACAAGCAATTGCATCTTTACGCATTTCCTCATGCCCGAGCCAATCAGCTTTCATCGCTTCGCGAATTTGTATTAACGTATATTTCCTTTCTTCAAACACCAATTTTTTTATCATTGCTAACGAATTTGCAGCATCGGCAACACCAATTCCCGTAAGAACCGGCCCTAAATTATAGATTGCCCCGCCACGGCTCAAATCTTTCCCTTTTTCCATACATCCATCTACTAGCATTGACAGATATGGGCGCGGCACCATCTCAGCATGAATTTGCTGCGCCGTAACACTGCCGATTACAGAATGTTTGATCAGATTTGCCAACTGCGCAAAAAAGGCCTCTTTTACTGCCTCATAGCTGCTTAATATTCCCAGATCAGTTTCTAATCCCATGATTTCATCAGTGATATTGCTTTGACCTCGATTCAAAGTATACTCAATTGCCGCAGCAAAATTAATATTAACAGCCGAAGTCCATTCGCCAACTTTTCTAAAATGCGGTACAACACAACCACAATTGCTCCAATCACGGGCATCTTCCGGGGAAAGCCCTGCCGCCATCAGCATTTCTGAACCTACACGATCATTGTGCACCGCAGGAAATCCTGTACCTACACGAATTAATTTACAAACTGCCATCAAAAACTCCGGCGGACAATCCGGATGAATACGCACACTCAGCCCCGGTTGATGTGTTTTTACATGCTCACTTGCCTTCAAGCACATATAAGAAATCGCATTCGTTCCATCACGTCCATCACGACGTCTGCCACCTACCGTTAAATTTTGAAAAGAATTATATCCCGCAAAAAATTTTGCCGTATTGCTGGAAATCGCCCACACCCATTCTGATAATTTGATCCAAAGCGCATCAATCAAGTCCTGCGCACGCTCTTTCGTAATCCGCCCAGCTTTCAAGTCTGCTTCATAATATGGGTACATATACTGATCAAAACGCCCTAAATTAAGTGCCAAAGAATTCTCTGAAAGAATCGAGCCGATCTGCGTAAACCAAACCGTTTGGATTGCTTCTGCAAACGTAGTCGGCGGATTCTCCGGAACACGCTGACAAATGGCTGCAATCACCAAAAGTTCCTGCTTCCTTTCATCATCTTGTTCACTTTCAGCCAAAGCCAGCGCTTTTTCTGCATACCGATTTGCCAGTGTGATGATTCCTTCACAAACAAGAATCGCACTTTGATAAAACTCGATTTTTTCAATATTTTCTTTCGAGATCGGCTCGATCCCATCTAATTTGGTCTGCGCCTCAGCTTTAAATCCGCCAAACCCTTTCTTAAATACTAAATCTTGATAATCGGCAGTAACCTCACCAACTGCACTGCGCCATTTTGAATCGTTATCAATAATGCCTGTATCAATCAGAAGTTTTGCAGTCTTCTTATTTAAGCGTGAAAGAAAGGTTTCTTCCAGTGACTTACCTTTCCAATAAGGAAAAATATCTTCTCTTAAAGTTTTTTTTGCTGTTTCATCAATCAAATACGGATCTTGGGTACGATTTTCAAAACGATCCATCTCTTGATCTACCCATTGCCAAGAATATTCCGGACATATAATTCCGTTGCGTCTAAACTCACCAATTGAACCGACAATCCATTCTTGATCAAAAATTGTGACCGGAATCGTTTTACAAACTTCACGAAAGGCTTTTGCTCTTCTAATAATAACAGCTTCTCCTTCCGTTTCTTGATGCGACTTTGTAAAAGCAATCGCTCTTTGTACACTAATCGCCGGCTTCGTATTTACATAAATCTCTTTAAATTTATCAATTCTTTGGCTCATGATCGATCACCCTTCCCCTTATTTTTCGCTGTTTAACAAATATTTACTAAGCATTTTACTTGCGTATTCCATATGCGTTTTTAATAACTTCTTCGCTTTTTTTATATCCCTTTGCTTACAGGCCTCTAACAGCGATCGATGCTCCGTTTGCGATTGATCTTGGTAATGCATTTCTTTTAAGTAAAGGCGCATATAACGTTCCACATTATTATGCAACACACGAATCATATCCAGTAATCTCGTTTTCCCTGAAGCTTCATAAAGATGCTCGTGAAACAAGCAGTTAAGTTCACTCCATCGATCAAAATTTTCCTCCTTCTCTAGCAATGCCAAAATCCTCTCGGCTTTTTCTAAATCTTCTTCTTCGATCTGTGGCAATGCAAATTCCAATGCACCAAGTTCCAACAAAATTCGAATTTGAAAAATCTCCTGTGCTTCCTCAGCCGACAGCTCAGTTACAACGGCACCTCGATTCGGATAAAACTTTACCAACCCTTCGGATTCCAACGTCTTCAATGCCTCTCTCAGCGCACTCATACTCACGTTAAACTGCAATGCAAGTTCTTCTTGCTTTAAAGGAGTTCCCCCGAGCAGTTCACCTGACAAGATAAGCTGCCGCAATTGATTCCCAACTTTTAACGGTATCGTCATTCTTCCCAATTTATCTGTTGTTTTAAAATAATTTGTTTTCATGTTGTTAATATACTATAACTTTTTTTAATTCGATATATTGTTTTCGAAAATATACAGTATACAATCGAATTTTCAGAATTTCGAAAGAATACAATGTACATGATAAATTCTATATTGACACGATAAAATTTATCAGCTATCATTTGTCCATAAGTCAAATTCATTTAACAATATTTTTTCACCCCCAAAACTTCATACGAATAAAAAGCAATGACGCTATTGTATCTAAGCTAAAGAAACAATAGCGTCATTTTTATTTTTCATGAAAATAAATTCGAAAGCGAGATTGAGAAATATGGGCTATGACAAACGCAAAGCATTTGATTTCATCGACACAAAACAAAATGAAATGATCCAATTATGGAAAGACCTTGTCAATTTAGAATGTGGTGCACTGAATAAACCAGGTGTCGATATCGTCGGCAAGAAGCTGGCAATATTATTTGAAGAACTCGGCTGCAACATACGATTTGTTGAGTTCGAAAAATCCGGCAATATGCTAATTGCAGAATATGGGGACACGACAAAAGAGCCTTACATTATTTTCACCGGACATATGGACACTGTTTTTGCGGATGGTACTGCTGCCCAACGACCTTTTGCAATCAAAGACGGGCGCGCTTACGGCCCAGGTGTGCTGGACATGAAAGGTGGCATTGTGATCCTCCTTTATGCACTAAAGGCACTTCATGAAATCGGCTATAAAACATTGCCAATTAAAATTGTTCTCCTTGGCGATGAAGAAAACGGTCATTTATTTTCAAATGCAGGAGAATATATTGTCCAGGAATCCAAAGGAGCAATCGCCGCCTTCAATTTTGAAACCGGATTTATGGACGATGGTATCGTCATTGCCAGAAAAGGTATGTTTCAATTTTGCCTCGAAGTATTCGGCATCGCCGCTCACGTTGGCAATGACCCCGAAAATGGGCGCAGTGCAATTTTAGAAATCGCTCACAAAATTATTGATATAGAAAAATTAACTGATTTTGAAAAAGGCAATACGTTCAATGTCGGCGTAATAGAAGGCGGAACAGTCGCCAATGCAACGCCCGATTATGCAAAAATTACAGTTGATTTAAGATTTCTAGATCCGGCACATTTACCGGAAGCCTTAGCGCAAATTGAAAAAATTGTGAATCGAACCTACATTGCCGGTACTACAACAACATTCTCTAAAAAAGTCGAATTAACGGCAATGAAAAAAACGAATACCTCACTGCAATTATTCGAAATTGTAAAACAAGCTGCAGAAGATGAGAATCTAGGTACACCTTATCCAAAAACAGTTGGCGGTGCTTCTGATTCAGCCTATACGGTTTTAGCCGGTGTTCCAACTGTATGCGCTATGGGCGTCAAAGGCGGCCGCAATCACAGCAAAGATGAATTCGCAGTCATTGATACCTTGTTTGAAAGAGCCAAACTAACAGTTGCAACCATACTCAAATTGAAATCGATAGAATCTTAAAAAGCAGAAGAATTTATTCCATGATCACCTGTCTTTACAGCTACCTAACGAGTTGGAGTAAAGCCAGCAAAATCTTTGGATAAAAATAAAGATTGAGGAGTGTTTCTTATGACAGACGTTGAGCACAAATTAACTTGGCGAGGCTGGTTATCCTTCCTATTTATCGTAATCTCTTTTTCTGGAGTCTTAGCACATGCCGGTGCCTGGAGCGCAATTGATTTTCAAACATTAATCGGCGCTTTTGGTAAAATCGGTGACTTGGGCGCATTTTCAGGCAAGGGAGGAACTGGCGCAAGAGAAGGATTTCTTTTCGGTTTAACCTTAATCCCGACTGTTATGTTCGCCTTGGGCTTGATTCGCGTTGTAGAATCTTTAGGAGCACTGCTCGCTGCAGAAAAACTCATTCGTCCTATCCTAAAGCCTTTAATGGGAGTTCCCGGTGTAACCGGACTTGCACTTGTGAGCAGTATGACCAGCTCCGATGTCGGCTCGGCAATGACCAAACAACTGCATGACGATGGAAAATTAACGGATGATGAAAGGACTATTTTCGTATCTTATCAGTATGCGGCTTCTGCAACACTTACCAATACAATTGACTGCGGTGCTCCTTTATTGGGAATTGCCCTCCTGCCAATTGGTGCTATTCTTGCGATAGAATTATTTGTAAAAGTATTAGGTGCAAACATCGTAAGATTGATACTTGCGCGTCAAACGGTAAAAGAATCTGATCCACAAGAAACAAATATTTCAATGGGAGGTATCGCATAATGTCAACAGAGACCGTTGCCATTTCTCCTAAAAGAACCTTAATTGAAGAATTCTGTTTTGGTGCTAAAAATGGATTCTATCTAGGCGTAGAAAGAATCATTCCAGCTATGATCCTAGCTTATGTACTCATCATGTTCTTAAAAATCACTGGTCTTATGACCACGCTCGGTAATTTTATGGGCCCATTCATGGCCATTTTCGGACTTCCCGGTGAAGCGGTTGTCTCACTCGTCGCCGCTTTCTTTGCCAAGGCTGCCGGAGCATCCACTGCCGCTTCGCTCTACGCTGAAGGCGTCATCAATGCCGCACAGGTAACCATTTTATTCCCGGCAACCATAACAATGGGAACACTCGTCGGACACTTCGTCCGCGTTGTCGTTGCTTCTGGTACAAATGCCAAATGGCATCCCTTACTTCTGTTCATTCCGCTTTTTGATGCGGCTGTTTCTATGCTTCTAGTTCGTATTGTTTTAAACCTTATGGGCATATCTGCATAAGCACAATCATCCTTTATCGACATAACAAAAATCCCGGAAAATGTTCTCACATTGATCCGGGATTTTTGTTTGCAAAATTATCCTTAACTGCTTTAAATTGCTTACAGTACGCACTTTCAGCACTCTTTCCCGCACATCCAACTTTATTTTCCGTATAAAGTTCTTCTTCTGTACTTTGGTATGAATCTACATGATACTGGAATTTCCATTTTGTATATGATAAACTTGAACCATGCATGTAGGATAACCTCCTAGGCTTATGATATTGACTTGCGACATCATGATCATACTAACATTGGAGGTTTCTTAATTCACTTGAAGATAGCTGAACAATGCAGACAATCCTGTCTATAGAATCAATAGTAGAATCAGCTTGACTCTCAATTAAATACTGTTAGGAGATTAAATAATGGAAACAAATACGCAAATAAATGAAGATTCAAAACCAAAATACAATAGAAAGCTACTTTCAATATCGGTACTCTTAATCATTATATTTGGGGGTCTCGCATGGTACTTTCTTTATTTTATCAAAACGCCATCCTATTCTTTGAATTTAATTAAAGATTCTGTAGAGAGACATGATGTTGCAAAATTTAATAAACATGTTGATTTGGATAGTGTTTTATCTCGAGGATATGACGATCTTATGGCTGTAATGATTGAAACTGATAAATCAATTACTCCAGAAGCAATGACTTTTGTAAATGGATTCGTTAAAATGTTTAAAGCCCCTGTAGTAAGCGGTTTAAAAGACGGTTTAACTCGCTTCGTTGAAACCGGGAACTGGGAAGACAATCAAGAAACCGATGTTGCAAAAGGAAATCAGCCTAAAATAGATCCTAATAAATTAACTGATAAATCAGGTTTAAAAAATTCTTCTTTTAAAGGTGTTGCATATACCAAAAAAGACGGAAAAATAGCAACTGTTGGTTTGAAAATATTTGATAAAGAAGCAAACCAAGAATTTACACTTGATGTTAAAATGAGAGAATTAGACGATGGTACATGGCAACTTGCAGAAATATCAAATTTTAAAGAATACATATTAGCCATTGAAAAAGTAAAAAATGAGCAAATAAAAAAATATATAGAAGATACGCAACCAATCATAGATAAATATAATAATCAGGGTAAAGAATCAAGCGAAAAGATAAATTCTATTATCGTTAGCTCAAATCTTGCTGACGCTAATACAAAGAAACAATTAAAAGAAATTATTGAAAACGAACTACTGACAAATTGGAACGACAGACTAGCTGAACTGAATAAACTTACAGTTCCAGAAGCAGCAAAAGAATTATATAATCTACGTCAAAAAGTAGCCGAACTAAGAATACAACAATTACAAAAAAACATTGAATGGTTAGATAATGAAAGTCCTCAAACAATGCAAGAGATAAATTCTCTTCGGAATCAAGCTGACAATACGAATTTACAAATAGATAATTTAATAAATAAAGCAAAGAATTAATCACTTAAAATGTATAAGATAGTACTTCAACCAGTAAAAACATCATAAAACAATCGATCAGTCAAATGCCGTCCAATCTACCGATCTATTTGACTACTCAAAAAATCAGTGGGTTTATCCAAAAACGAAAAATGATTAGATCAGCGCACAATACAACACAACTAGATTTTGTTATCTTAAAATTCCCTATTCACCTATTAAAAATCCCAGACAAATGTTCTCACATTTTGTCTGGGATTTTTTCATTTCATTCTAGGATTTTTGTGAATATTATACTAAATTTAAGCTGCTGTTTTTTCTACTTCGATATGTTTTACTTTACCAAGTAAGAATGCATAGTTTAAGATACCAACAATTAAAAGAGCTGCGGAAAGCAACAATGCCATATTGAATGAACCCGTTGCCTGTAAAATTGCCCCGGTAACGATAGGGCCTACAACCCCGCCCATGTTAGAAACAGAGTTTTGCAGTCCGGCAACCACAGAGGTCATATTTTTTGGTGCAACATCACCCGGAAGCGCCCACACCTGAGATGCAGCTACAGTTGTGCCGGATTTGGCAAGACATAAAAGTGCCACTGCCATAATTGGCGATTCTGCAAACGCCGCTAAACCGATTGTAGATGCCATCAAAAGGCCGCCGACTAAGAATGTTTTACGTGTTGCAGTTAGAGATAACCAGCCTTTTGCATATACTTTATCCGATGCCCAGCCTGCTACGACTTCCACAACCATGGAAACTAAGAGCGGCAGCATTGCTGCAAATCCCATTGCGAGCATTCCCATGCCTTTTTCTTTTACAAGATACGTTGGCAACCAAGTAATGAAGAAATAAGACGTGTAATTAATCATAAAGAAACCAATACACATTGCCCAAATATTTCTGTATTTCAAGAGTTCATACCATTTCATCGGTTGTTCGTTGTCAAGACCTTCTTTTTTGGCCTGTCCATCACGAATATATTTCAATTCGGCGGCATTTACACCCTTATGTTCTTCAGGAATATTTTTATAATACCAGAACCATACAACAGACCATACAACCCCAACAAGTCCGATAATAACAAAGGTCCATCTCCAGTCAAAAATTGAAATCAACCATACGATGAGCGGCATTGCAACTGCACCGCCAAATTTAGACCCACTGTCGAAAAGACCGCCAACCGTCGCTCTTTCCTTGTCCGGGAACCACTTAGATGAAATTCCGGCGTTGCTTGGATACGCAGCGGCCTCCCCAATACCAAGTCCCATACGAAAGGCCAAAATAGATTTAAAGCCTGTCGCAAGTCCGGTCATAGCAGTGGCAATAGACCACCAAGCTACAGCAAATCCCAACGTAATTTTTTGTCCCAAGCGATCGGCAAACCACCCTGCCGGAATCTGCAATAAGGCATAAGTCCAAAAAAAGCCCGACATGATAATCCCCATCTGACTCGGTGTAATTCCAAATTCTTGCGTAATATGAGGAGCGGCGGCAGCAAGTACAGTACGGTCAATATAATTGACAGCGATTGCTGTCCACATTAATCCGGCAACAACCCAGCGCACATTTGATTTTTTCTCATTCACCATGATAATACCTCCACTTTTAATAAATTCATTCCATAAATAAAATATAAACCAGTGCTTTTATCATAAATATAGGGTTTTTATAAAATATCGAGAATATTTTTAATCTTCTCTCTACATTTATCAATCAAATTATTCTGACTTTTATTGAACGGCTGCAGTGCTTTTCTACTTATTTTAGATAGAAGCCGCCTGCGCCTCCTCTTGGGACATTTCAATTTAGGTTCAGATGGAGACGAACTCCATCTGAACTATAGAACCATTGCTCTTTGTAAAATAAGCAGTTGTATTCCAGCGCTACGCAGATACTACATTAATTTTTTATAAATCTCCCGCATATCATCTTTCGTAACAACTTTAGGATTGTTATCTAAAAGTCTGGTAACCTTCGCAGCCGCATCAACCAAATCATCCAGAACGGATTCATTGATACCTTTTTCGCGCAGATCACATGTTACATTCATATCTTCGATCATAGAATATAAATTTTCGATCATTTTTTCTGCTGCCTGTCTTGTTGTACAATTTTCTATATCAAGTTCCATGGCAACTGCGATATCTTTAAATTTGTCTTCACAGACATCTAAATTGAACTTCATTACATCCGGCAATAGAATTGCATTGGACAGACCATGTGGAATATGATACTTACCACCCAAAGGATAGGACAACGCATGGACTGCCGTTGTACTGGATGTTGCGATAGAAATCCCGCCAAAAGTTGCTCCTAAAAGCATATCTTCACGTGCTTGCAGATTTTTTCCATCGTTGTAAGCCGTCCGAATACTGCGAGAAATAAGTTTGATTGCTTTTAACGCAAATGTATCACTGAACGGATTTGCTTTTTTCGAAATATAGCATTCAATTGCATGGCATAAAGCGTCCATACCTGTGTTTGCCGTAATATGTTTTGGCAAGCCAACTGTCATTTCCGGATCTAAAATTACACAGTCAGAAACCATTTTTTCACTGACGATTCCAACTTTTAGTTCTTCTTCAGGTACTAACACAATCGCATTTGGCGTTGCTTCCGAACCAGTACCGGCAGTTGTAGGAATCATTAGCGTAGGAACGCCACGACGTTTGAACTGTTTCTTGCCTTTTACCAAATCATATAACGTTACATCATTGGTCAATAGCAAAGATACTAATTTCGCCGTATCCATGGAGCTGCCGCCGCCAATGCCGATAATCATCTGACATTCAAAACTCTTTGCGGCATCAAAGATCGCATTGACTTGTTCAAGTGCTGGTTCCGGCGGTGTATCATTGATAATATGCACATTGATGCCGGCATCTTCAAGAATTTTCTTTGGTTTTTCAACCAAACCTGTTTGCCAAACGCCTTTATCGGTGATGACAACTACATTTTTCGCTTCGAAGCTTTCTACAACATCTTTGATTTGTGCAATAGAGCCTGCACCAGCTATAATTTTTCCTATATTCAAAAGTGAATATGTTTTATTCATTTTTCATCGCTTCTTTCAAGATAGTATAGTCTACTTATTTATTCCAACGCGGATGTTCATACGCTTTAGGATTGCAAACTTTCGGCCAGCGCTGTCCGTTCATCACAGCAATTACGCCTTCTGCCGCCATTGTTGCCACTCCGGATGCCGCTTCTTTTGTCTGTCCCGCCATATGAGGGGACACAATAATGTTTTCATATTGAAATAATGGATCTTCTGCAGTTACCGGTTCAGTTGTAAATACATCTGTCGCCGCCGCATGAATTTGATTTTCTTCCAGTGCTTTTGCCAATGCTTTCTCATCTACAATGCCGCCGCGCGCGCAGTTAATCAAAATCGCATTTGATTTCATTAATTTCAATTCGGCTTCACTAATTAGATTTTTCGTTTTTGGTGTTAAAGGTACATGCAGTGAAATAACATCCGCCACTTTTAAGACTGCATTGATGTCAGTTTCATGCTGATAGCCTTTCTCCGTAATGACTTCTGGTTTCACAAACGGATCATATACTACAACTTTCATTCCAATACTGGATGACATCTGCGCTAAAATGCTGCCGATATTTCCATATCCAATGAGTCCCAAGGTTTTTCCATATAACTCAAAGGCTTTATAGCTGCTTCTTATGTTAAAATTGCCTTTGCGAAGTTCTTTATCACTATGCAGCATATCTTTCGCCGCAGCGAACATAAAGGCAAATGCATGTTCTGCAACGGAACGCGTATTTGCACCTGGTGCAATAACGACAGGAATACCAAGCTCTGTTGCCGCTTCAACATCAACATCATCTACGCCAACGCCAGGGCGTCCAATGACCTTCAAATTTTTTGCCGCCAGCATCGTTTCTCTATCAATTGAACCGATACGGATAATCAGTCCTTCTGCATCCAATAATTCCGGCAGCATTGCTTTTGGATCACCATTATTCGTAATTGCCACTTTTACATTGGCTTTTTCTAAAACAGCCATGCCATCATCATGTAATCTATGCGATATAACAACTTTTTTCATTTAGCGTGCTCCTTTGCTTAAATTTAAGTTTTGAGCCAAAAGCATAGAGTTTATCGCATCCGCTATACAAAGAATGTACAAACTCCATGCCGTGCTCTCTATAAAAAACTAGGGGTAGTATTTTATTTATATAATTTGAAAACTTCTTTCAATGCCGCGTCGATTTCAGGTTTAGCACAATTCGATGGTTCGCGTGCCGGGCCAACAGGATAGCCAAGTAAATTAACGGCACGTTTTACAACGGAATTCGGATTGCCCATTTGCATTACATTGCGGAATGGTCTGATTTTCTTTTGTGCTTCGTTTGCTTCAGCAATTTTTCCTTCTGACCATAATTTATAAATACTGACCATAAGTTCAGGGAATACATTGGAACAACCAGAAATTGCGCCACTGCCACCTGCCATTAAAGTCCAAAGAATCAAAGAGTCACTGCCTGCAAGAACGCTTAAGCGCTCATCGGTATTTTCAATATATTTTAATGTGTTGTCAAAGTTTCCGCTGCTGTCTTTGATCCCAATGATATTTTTATATTTCGCTAATTTTGCTACTGTTTTATAGTCGATGTTATTGCCGGTTCTCGCCGGAATATTATAAAGCAGAATCGGTAAATCAACAGCTTCAGCTACTGCACTGTAATGACGATAAAGATCGTCTTGTGATATTCCAACGAAATATGGAGAAATGACGGATAATACATCCACGCCTAAATCTTTGGCAATTTTGGATAATTCAATCGTTTCTTTCGTCGTAACACAACCGGTACCTGCATATACAGGAACTCTGCCATTTACTTCGTCTACTGCCACTTTGATGATTTCAATTTTTTCTTCTTTGGAGAAAGCATAAAACTCTCCGTTTGTGCCTAATGGGAAAATACCGCTGATTCCAGCGTTAATCAAACGATTGATCTGCACGCGATATTCTTTTTCGTTGAATTTTTCATCCTCTGTTAAAGTCGTTAGAATAGGTGTAATAATTCCTTGTGGTTTAAACATATTGCATCATCCCTTCATATTGTATAATAAATTTTATTTATTCAAAAGATCAGCAAATTTAACAGTTGCCATCTGTGCACCCAAAACTAAAGATTCCGTCATGCTTGTGCTGCTTGCAATTCCCTGTCCTGCAACCGGGAAGGCTGTCCCATGGTCAACAGAAGTACGAATACAAGGCAACCCCACAGTTACATTGACGCCGGAATCAAAGCCCAATACTTTAATTGGAATATGGCCTTGATCATGGTACATCACGACGACAATATCAAATTCTTTTTTGATCGCCGCACGATAAAATACCGTATCCGGTGGTACAGGTCCTGTGACATCAAGTCCTTCTTTTTGCGCAGCTTCTACTGCCGGCAGAATTTCCTCTTGATCTTCTGTGCCAAATAATCCGCTTTCGCCTGAATGCGGATTAAGTCCTGCAACAGCAATGCGAGGTTTTTCTATTCCCATCATTCTTACTGTTTCATCGGCCAAATGAATGACTTTTAAAACGCGTTCTTTTTTCACTAAGTCACAGGCTTTTCTGAGTGGGACATGGGTCGATACATGAATTACCTTTAACGCTTCACTGGATAACATCATGGAATAATCTTTCTGTCCTGACAATGCACCCAAAATTTCGGTATGTCCGGGATAATGATTACCGCCAAGATTTAACGCTTCTTTATTAAGAGGTGCTGTTACAATTGCATGAATCTCATGTTTCAAGGCGTAACCAACTGCTTTTTCAATATATTCGTAAGCAGCTTTACCGGCTCTTGCATCTACCTTTGCAAATGGCAAATCTGCCGGCAGGTTATCTAAATCGATGATATCAATTGTTCCATAGGTGTTGCCGCCAACGCCCGGATGTTCAATCACATTGCAGGTTACATCTGCTCCAACAATTTTGACTGCCCGTTCCATAATTTTTTTATCTCCAAATACAACCGGTCTGCCAATCTCATAGATTTTTTTATCGGTTAAGGCTTTTACGATAATCTCCGGGCCAACCCCTGCTGCATCTCCCATTGTAATTCCTAAAATCGGTTTCATTTACGTTCCTCCTTTGATGATCAACTTTTGTTTATTGGCAATTTTCTGATTGTTTGTACTGCTTGTACAAAACTCTGTTTGGTTCCAAACGCACCAGCTTTCGTCACAACCTGAAGCCCGTCGCAGAATCCGCCTACCAGTTTTCCCAGCGGTATACCCAGTTCCACTTCTGCGACCACTTCGATCGCTTCTGCTTTCAGTGCTCTGCAAACATGTACTGCTGTATCTCCGCCCGTTAAGACCATACCTGCCAATTCTTGATCTGCCAGTGCGGCAACAATTTCACCTAACGCGACAGCAATCTGTTCACTTACGCTCTCGCCGCTCATGCCTTTTTGTTTGCCTGCTTCGATTGCAAGTCTTACATCCTTATCATCAAGTGCACTGGCAATCAATACATCCTTCTTTTCCTGCAGCAATTGTTTTGCTTCTTGGATACATCGATTGATTTCAATCTTTTTTTGCATGACCAGACGCTGTACATTCATTTTTACCAAATCCATGTGCTCTAACTTTAGCGCCTGATCAATCTGCCCTTGTGTCGTTTTACTTACACTGCCGGCAATGATCAGAATGGAGCCCTCTGCAGCATATGATGTTTGCTGCATTTTCTTTTCCCATTGATAAAAATCGGGCAAACACTCTGCTAAAGCTGCCGATCCTACGAGCAAAACTTCTTTGGAAAAACTCGTTGCTGCAACAATATCCGCTAAATGGCTGTCTTTGGTACTATCAAATACAATCCAGCTCTGGCCTTTGTCAATACACTGCTTAACGGCCTTTTCAATTTCCTCTGCACCTTTTTCAATGATCGGCAGAGTTACCAGCCCAATATTTTTATTCGGTGTCTGCTTTTTCAGCAAATCAATGATACGTGATTCCTTGACCGGACTTTTCGGGGCATAGGCAAATTCAGTCCGTTCTATCGGTATGCCATCAACTAGATGAACTCCAGCAACTGTTATTCTCTTATTGCGGGGAAACGCTGGCGCAATTACTGTAATTTCCGGTTGAAATACATCTGTAATCGCCTCAATCTCAGCACCCAGATTTCCTCTTAATGTAGAGTCTACTTTTTTATAGATATGCGTAACGCCACTCTTTTGCAGAGCTCTACATAAAGTCTGCACTTTATCATAAGCATCCGATGATGCAACATCTCTGCTATCTGTATCAAAAACAATGACTTCCGCAGTTTCTTTGCTTACATTTGTTTGATCGAAATTAATTCTTACACATGCGCTAATATGATGTTTTGCAAACTGCACCGCTGTATCATTAGCACCTGTAATATCATCTGCTATCACCGCTAGCTTTATCATTTATCTCACCTTCTTTTCCAACCGCTTGCCCAATTAATAATGCAAGCAGCGTGCCAACCTCTTTTTTGCACGAATATACTAAATTTTTTATCTTTTCAAACAAAAAAGTGTTGCAATTTACAATATTTTTAATGTAAATTGCAACACTTTATCTTATTTATTATTTTGCATTTAATTTCCGCCACAACGTTGTTCGATGTATCCCCAATCTCGCAGCCGCACGGCTATAATTGAAGTTTTCCTCTGCCAGAACACGCATTAAAGTATGTTTTTCTAAATTTGCTAAATTATCCTTCTGTTCATCAATTTGCTTAACTTCAACCAGCTGCCCCTCTTCATCCCGCGCTTCCATAATATCTTGTTTCGTAATAGCCGGACCATCGCTGAGCAGCATGACACGCTCTATCGTATTGGCAAGCTGTCTGATATTGCCCGGCCAAGCACAGGTTTTCAGATATTCCCTTGCTTCCAAATCAATCCCTGTAATCTTCTCATTCATGCTTTGCATCTGATACACCATTCTTTTTGCAAGTAACGGAATATCCTCTACGCGTTCTTCTAAGGTCGGCATATGAATTCTCAAAATATTTAAGCGATAATAAAGATCCTGACGAAATTGTTTATCTTCCACCATCTTGGCTAAATTTTGATTCGTTGCCGCTACAATACGAACGTCGACAGGAATTACACTATCGCCGCCTAGATGCATCACCGCCTTTTCCTGCAAAACTCTGAGCAGCCTTGATTGCAGTGACATTGGCATTTCACCGATTTCATCCAGAAAAAGTGTTCCGCCATGTGCAAGCTCAAACAATCCCTGTCTGCCGCCTCGTTTCGCACCAGTAAATGCACCTTCTGCATAGCCAAACAATTCGCTCTCCAGTAAATTCTCCGGTAATGCTGCACAGTTAACCGCTACAAACGGTCCACCAGAACGCGTGCTGATATTATGAATGCTTTGTACCAACATTTCCTTACCTGTTCCGGATTCACCCGTAATTAAAATCGTCGATTGCGTTAGGGCATATTTCGTCGCTTTACGTTTCATCGTCATACACGCCGTTGAAGCCCCAATGATATCTTCCATCTTAATACGTGCAATCAACCCTTTTGCATGCAATTTTTTCCGCACATTTTGTTCTAATTGCTGTAACTGCGATACATTTTGAAAGGTATAAATATTTCCGATTGTTTCATCTCTCACTTTAATATGACGCTCTTTTACAGTCACTGTCTTATCCCCAATTTTTTGCACATCGTTATCGACGCGCTTTTTCGAAAGCTCCAAATCAGGAATTACGTGTTTGAGTGACTTTCCCATGACTTCCAAATGCGATACTTTAAACATTTTTTCTGCCATTGGATTAAAAATCGTAATCTGTGCTGCAGTATCCGTTGCAATAATGCCCTCTGCCGATTGGTCAATTACAGTTCTAAGCAGTTCTGCTTTTTCTTGTTCCTCCCGGCGAATCTTCGCGATCAACTCAGCTTCTTTCATCGCCTTATAAATCGCCTCGCGTCCGGAGTGAATCAATACACAGGATACCCCCAAATTTCTTGCAATTTTAATCGAAATTGCATCTCCGACAATCAATTCTACACCATTTTCAATTGCAGCCGTAATTCTTTCCTTTGCCTCTGATTCATCCTGCAATGTAATTTCACAAAAGGTAATTCCTAATAACTTAGCTAAATCCTCATAACCATAAATTACATTTTTAAAACCAGCAACGCCAACCTTTTCCGGATATTTTCCGTTTTGCATCATTGCTCGTAAAATATCAATGACCGTAACTTGAATCGGTACAATGGGTATATTAACATTCTGTTCAATCAAGGTAGCCGTCCCACCGCGGCTGACAATCACTTCTACCCCGTCTTCCACTTCCTGCTTTACCATCGCAATACATTCGTGCAAATCACCCTTCACGATTTTTATTTGATTTGCAGCATCAGCAAATTGTTCTTTTACTACATCTTCTGCAACCTCTACCAAATCTGTAAACGGTGCCACAAACAAAATTCGTGCATCCATACGCTCACCCCAATTTTATAAAAAGATATCTGATTCTTATTAAAAATTATTGTACCATAAATACAATGCATTTTATAATCCTGGTAAATTTTTTATTTTAAAATAGAATGAGCCGACAACCTCTCAAACCAAGATTGCCGGCTCTATTCACAACTTATACTGCAAGCCCAAAACGGTCTATTTTCTTCTACAGCACTGTTGTTTTTCTGCTTTTAAAATGCAACTTTCTTCCCATTTCATATTGCTTTGATTCTTTCAAACCGAATGCCAACGGGATTTGTTCGCAATATTTTTTCCGCTATTTCCAGGTTTACAATTAAAAATGGTTCAAAAACACTCATTATTATAAAAAAATCATAGCCATGCTTTTTTACTTTTTGATGGTCGATCATGATATTTTTAAAATCAAGCTTTTCACATTTGCATGTGTCAGCAATAAAGTCAATCTCTTTGAGCGCAAATAACCAATATATCATTTGCTGCGTCTTTGAAGGATCAATGATTGCTACCCGTTTGAAAATCGTGTTGGGATTGGACTCCTCTAAGATTTTTTTTATTTTATCGGACACCATTCGCCTTGGAAATTCAAAGAAATCTAGGTAATACTGGTTCGGCTCGTTCACACGAGCAATGTTTACCTCACCTAAATCGCATACCTTTTTGTATCGCTCCAGACCATAAGGGCGGGCTGTATTTAAGATATTAGTTTCTGCGCATAACAAGAAATATTCTGTATCCATATTTTCACTCTTCGACCCAATCAATTTCAGCTATTTGTTCTGGCGTAAGCTGTAAGCTGGTACGATCCTTTTCTAAAAAAATTGCTCCATCGAGCAAGCATCCGGTAAAAATAGTATTATGAAAAATCGCTTTGCGAAAATCGCCAAAACGCAAATCCGCCTCGGTAAAGTTTGTTTGTGTAAGATCGCTTCTATAAAAAGATACTCCAAGAAACGAAGGAATACCGTCACTTTCTATTTCAGCATCTTCTTGTGTACAGCCCTTTAGCATTTGCGGTATGTTTAGTATATCAAGCCCTAACCTTCTACCACCTTTTACACCGGAAAAATTTGCTTGTGCCAAGCTGCTATCTCTAAAGTCCGCATCAAAAATATTGCTGTTGCTAAAGTCACTGCCAACACAGTTACTCTCTTTCATTCGTGTATTAACATACATGCCGCCGCTCATTTTGCTGCCCTTAAAATTGCCGCCACTCACATCACTGCAGCTAAAGTTAATATTCGCATATTCACGATCCGTTACATTTATATTTTTCAATGTTTGGAAACATTGACACGGCTTTCTTTTAAGCCGATTTTTCATGTTAGGAATGACCTGTGATGGACCACTGTCCATGTATATCGGTTTATATGTATCTAAAAATTCACCCACATGGATGCTAAAGGGGAAACATTTTTCAATAGCCTGAAATTCTGGGATATTCGTCAAGTCATACCATCGCAAAACATTATACATAAGTTGTCTAATATAAACGAAAAAGTTCTCTATGTACGTTTGTTTGATACCTGCTAGATCGTGTCCGATTAAATTGAATAAATATTTTTTCCGCTCCGGCTCCAAGGTTTCAATTATTTCACTAAGGTAATGTGCGGCCCAGGTAATATCATAAGTTTGATACTCTGTTTCCCATTCCCAACGGCCTGCATCGTCAAACACATCCCAGCGGCAAAAGGCATTGCCTTCATTCAGCGAGGTACGTAATAAGGAAAGGTTAATCGAGTGTATAGGTCTACCTTTTTCCTGCTCTTGTTGACTTACGATGTATTTACAAATCTGCTTAAAATTCTCAAGAAATGTTTCGCTTAATCGGGTTTTATTTTCTATAAAATAATGATTTGCTTCTTCGATTTTCTCTATCAACATCGGGTTTAAATACCGTTCGTGAAAATGGGTAAGTGCTTCTGCCCGGTTCATTGCAATTTCCTCCTTTAGTTAATTTTTACTCGGGTTCGCGCAGAGTAACTGAATAGTCATAATATATACCATGATTCGTCATACTTATATACCTCTCATTACTTTTTCTTCCTTCTTAGGCGTCAAATACTATAAAAATACTATAGGAATTGCTGGAAAGCCCAAAAGCGTAAACTTATTTCAGAAAATCAATAAAACCCTTCTGCGCCTATTGCCCATCAGCAACGACTTTGATCACCCCGCCATGCGAACAAACGATAATAGCGGTACTCAACAATGCCGGAGTACTGCCAAGGCACACGGTCGCTTTCCCTTGCTGCCATTGCATATTTGTACTAGGCACACACGGCGGAAGCTGGTCCCTATTCTTGCACTGCCCCATACAGCCGATACAAGCTAATGATTGATTATCTTGTATCGTCAATACCTTTTTACCGTTAATCGTCGCTTTATGGCTATAAGGCAGGTGCAGTTTTCCTACCGAAGTTCCGGCACTGCATTGGATCGTCGCTCCATCTACTACATATTTCTCCCCTTGCCCATTTGCTACACTGCTCATATGGTTCCTCCTTGCCATCTTACATATTTGATTCTTTTAAGCCTGCTACCGACGGGGTTTATACGCAATATTTTTCCATTATCTCCAGATTTAAAACTAAACACGATTCATAAAGTGCAGCACAACCAAATAGCTCAGCCGTGTGTTTCACTTTTTAATGCCTGGATTTTTTCTATCAACATCTGGTTTCTGGTGCAATCCTTTTCAAACTCGTATTCTCCATCCCAATTCCTTAACGCATAGTTTACCGCTAAGTTCCAGTTAAATATCATTTTTTTCCCTACTTGCTTTAGTTTTATATTTGGCTAGCTAGACGACCAATTCCATAAAAATTGCTTCTGTCTTTAGCTAAGATTAAAGAGCAACTTTTTGTTAGGCCTGTACCATCTTTACTGACGCCAGCACTTGCTGTTGTCCACTCAGTATTAAACTCAGAATTTATAATAGGCACCCGCTCATCATGTGGGGGGCTGCCAGACATCTTGCTATTAAATTCTTTATAGGGTATCACTGTATAGTGAACGCTAAATACTTGTTTGTGGCTGGCTGTATGTGGAATAGCGCCAACTATATTAAAGTAAGCTCTAAATATTTCTTCATGGTTGTTGGCTGTCTCGGGCAATATAACTGCAAATGCTATAGGGATAATCATCGTAGCTAGATTTTCCCTATATACCCAGTCAATTGTATAACCTTTTATATACAATGAATGTTCGGGGGGAAGCGCTCGAAAGTAATCTAAATACCTACTAAATAATTGTCTTACGATTTCTGTATCATTTAACCCTTCAACTTCCGCCACAGGAATTTTGGTATTTACCCGGAAAACAGCAAAGATTTTACCAGAATCTTCGGCATCGGGATTATTACCTAGAAGAGTTTTAATTTCGCTTGTCGTATATCTTGGTGTATGTATCGCATCACCAGACCGATTCTCAGCCGCCTTATCAAGCACGTTAACCGCCCAAACCGCTGATAATGCAAACAAGCCGAGGAAAAACACGAGCATTAATTTTTTAAAACGCATTGCATAACCACCTCCCCACATTGATTAGCCTATATTCGTAATCGCTATCTGCATCTTAAGAAACTCCGCGGTCACAAAGATGTCTTTTCAACCTTAAACCTCCATTCTAACGCCTCGTAATCCCTAGAGCGTTGAGAGTTTGAGGACCAACAACACCGTCTGGATACAGGCCGTTCTCTCTCTGAAAATCTTTAACCGTCTCTGTCGTAGCCGGTCCCTGTATACCATCTGGATCGCAATCAAGCGCTTTCTGAACCTGTTTGATAATATTATCTATGTTGCCAAAGTCATCTGTCGGCGGGTTAGTGTCGTCAAGTTCACCGTCGTCAGACCGATACTCGTCTTTTATATGTAGTAATCTCACGGGGCCTGCCATCAAGGCCCAGGCAAGGTCTTTACATCTGTGGGGATATGAATGGCAGGCATAGTATAAATAATTATTGCTCAACCATCCCTCTTCAATTTTAGTTATAATCGCTGAATGGTACCAACCATCAATAGGCCCCCAAAATTGGACAACATCGCCTAATTCGGCTTTTTCATGGGATGAAACCCAACCATCCTCATACACGTCACAGTATTCTTTGATATTAACCATAAAGTTATGAAAAGTGTCTACATTTTTCCAAGCGGACGCGTGATGGCCATTAAATCTATTATCAAAATACCATCCGTCTGTCGGGTCATACGTTACCCTTCCCTCCGGAATGCCCGCTTCACGCCAGCAATAAGATACGAAGCTGGTGCAATCGTCTTTAAACTCGTATCCTCCATCCCAATTTCTTAGCGCATAATTTACCGCTAGTTTCCATTTAAATATCATTTTTTCCCCTTCTTTTCATTAGTTTTATAATCCGTTACCTTCACTATCAATTGCATAAAAATTGCTGTCTTTAGATAAGTATAAATAGTAACCTTTTGTTAGGCCTGTCCCATCCTTACTGACGCCAGCACTTGCTGTTGTCCACTCAGTATTAAACTCGACATTTGTAACAGGCACCCGCGAATCACGTGGAGGGTTACCAACTATCATAGTATTAAATGCTTTGTAGGGTATCACTGTATAGTGAACGCTAAATACTTGTTTGTGGCTGGCTGTATGTGGAATAGCACCAACTATATTAAAGTAAGCTCTATATACTTCTTCATGGTCGTTGGCTGTCTCGGGCAATATAACTGCAAAAGCTATAGGGATAATCATAGTCGCTAGATTTTCCCTATATACCCAGTCAATTGTGTAACCTTTTATATACAATGAATGTTCGGGGGGAAGCGCTCGAAAGTGATCTAAATACCGAATCAATAGCTGTCTTACGATTTCTGTATCATTTAATCCTTCAACTTCCGCCACGGGAATTTTACTGTTTCTCTGGAATATACCAAAGATTTCATTAGGCTCTTTGGCATTGGGGTCATTATCCAGAAGAGCTTTAATTTCGTCTGGTGTATATCTTGGTGTATGTATCGCATCACCGGACCGATTCTCAGCCGCCTTATGAAGCACGTTAACCGCCCAAACCGCTGATAATGCAAACAAGCCGAGGAAAAACACGAGCATTAACTTTTTAAAACGCATTGCATAACCATCTCCTCACCTTGATTGTCCATATTCGTAATCGCTATCTGCGTCTTAAGAACCGCCGCGGTCACAAAGATGTTATTTTTAGTCTTGAATCCCCAGAGCGTTAAGCGTTTGAGGACCAATAATACCATCCGGATACAGGCCGTTCTCTCTCTGAAATGCTTTAAGCGCCTCTGTTGTAGCCGGTCCCTGTACGCCATCTGGATCGCCACAGTCATAGCCCGCACTGTTAAGCGCTTTTTGAACTTTAATAATAATATTATCTCCTACATCGTCAAAAAATCCCTCTGACTCCGGGTTAGGGTCGTCAAGGGTACCGTCGTCAGATCGATACTCATCTTTTATATGCAGGATTCTCACTTCGCCCCAGAAACGAGCAAGGCTTTTGCATCTGTGAGAGTCTGTATGCGCGGCATAATATAAAGATTTACCCAAAACTCCCTCATCAATTCTAGTTATAATTGCTGAATGATACCACCCCTTACCAGGCACCAAAAATTGGATAACATCACCTAACTTAGCGTTTTCATGGAATGAAACCCAACCATCCTCATACACGTCACAGTATTCTTTGATATTAACCATAAAGTTGTGAAAAATTTCTACATTTTTCCATGCAGCTGCGTGGTGGTTAGCACGTCTATCTTCAAAATACCAACCGTCGGTCGGGTCATACGCCACCGTTTCTTCAGGAATGCCCGCTGCTCGCCAGCAATACGATACGAAGCTGGTGCAATCGTTTTCAAACTCGTATTCTCCATCCCAATTGCTTAGTGCATAATTCACCGCTAGTTTCCATTTAAATTCCATTCATGTCCCTACCTTCTTCAGTTTTATAACCCGCTAACTTCACGATCAATTGCATAAAAATTGCGGTCTTTAGATAAGTATAAATAGTAACCTTTTGTTAGGCCTGTCCCATCCTTACTGACGTAAGCACTTGCTGTTGTCCACTCAGTATTAAACTCGACATTTGTAACAGGCACCCGCGAATCACGTGGAGG
The DNA here is from genome assembly GCF_900086705.1 of Massilibacillus massiliensis. Classification (NCBI taxonomy): domain Bacteria; kingdom Bacillati; phylum Bacillota; class Negativicutes; order Selenomonadales; family Sporomusaceae; genus Anaerosinus; species Anaerosinus massiliensis. The sequence continues at coordinate 1,783,940 of NZ_LT575483.1, forward strand.
GTTACCAACTATCATAGTATTAAATTCTTTGTAGGGTATCACTGTATAGTGAACGCTAAACACTTCTTTGTGACTGGCTGTATGTGGAATAGCTCCAACTATATTAAAGTAAGCTCTATATACTTCTTCATGGTTGTTGGCTGTCTCGGGCAATATAACTGAAAAAGCCATAGGGAAAATCATAGTAGCTAGATTTTCCCTATATACCCAGTCAATTGTATAACCTTTGATGTACAATGAATGTTCGGGGGGAAGCGCTCGAAAGTGATCTAAATATCGAATCAATAGCTGCCTTACGATTTCTGTATCATTTAATCCTTCAACTTCCGCCACGGGAATTTTACTGTTTCTCTGGAATATACCAAAGATTTCATTAGGCTCTTTGGCATCGGGGTCATTATCCAGAAGAACTTTAATTTCGTCTGGTGTATATCTTGGTGTATGTATCGCATCACCAGACCGATTCTCAGCAGCCTTATGAAGCACGTTAACCGCCCAAACCGCTGCTAATACAAACAAGCCGAGGAAAAACACGAGCATTAATTTTTTAAAACGCATTGCATAACCACCTCCTCACATTGATTAGCCCATCTTAATGTCAGAACCATCGATTCTCACTCCACCAGGCGTCATATTGATATTGCTGCCACCGCAAGTGATCTGGACTTTTTCTTCACCATCTACCCTAATTTCCGCAGCCGATATATTGATCAGTTCATCGGCACGAATTTTAATATTATTTTTCGTCGTTATAGTCACCCCATCTTCATCATGCCAGGTAATTGACACATCTGTTGCTTGCATAATAATCCGATCAGGCGCCAGGATGATTTCTTTTCCATGCGCTTTGATGCTTTTAACTGCCGGGTCTTTCCAGCGGTCACGTTCCAGCCCAAATTGCGACTCATCACGTTCTTTATAATAAGGCCATAGCCGGTTAACCGAGTTTATTACAAAACATCCGGCTTCGTGTACGTCAGCAAAATACAATCGTACACGATCCCCGATTTCAGGCATCATGTATATTCCCGAAATAATGCCGGAGCTATACATACTGGCATACTCAAACCAACGCGCTTTTTCTTTATCTTGATATTCATCAATGGATAAATGCAATTTTACCCTTGTGCCTTGAACAGCAAGTACCATTGCTTCCATTGCTGTTCCGACAATTTTTTCATTATAAATACGTTTTTGCTGCAATCCCTCGGCATCAGTCAGACTGTATCCGTGCACTAATTCCCCCTTTTCGATATGTGTATCAATACTTTCTACATAGAGGGTTTGCCCTTGGAAAAGTACTGGCTGCCCCATGGTTAGCAGCATGTTGCTTTGTACACGATAAGCCATAGAGTATCCACCATCATAGGCACTGGGACCTGCATCTGCCGGTAATATTCTTTTTTCAGTTGTATAGTTTGTTTCTGTTAATGTCACGGCAGGCATATTTTTCATGATGCCAAAATATAGTTTAGGAGTAGACGATTCACAACTAGCAATTATGCCTGTATGAAATTCTGACGCCAGCATCACTAAAAAATCCCAGTCGTTTTGAACGAACTGCAGAAAAAAATTATATAATGTCAGCGTATCATTTTTGTAAAAAATCACACCGGCACCTTCATATGGAGCGAGAACCTGTTTCACTATTTCACTTATAGGCATTTTGGCGTCCTGAAAAGAACGTGACCGATTCATAAGTGACAGCTTGTAAGTCATAGAAGCTGCTTCAATACACAGATGATATACGTCTCGTACTACTTTTACTTTAATATGCGTAACCATGCCCTGGAACAAAACTAGCGCTTCCTCGCCGATTCCTTCCGATTGTACTGTTATCATGGTTTCTATCGAGGTCATTGCTACATAAAGGTCTTTTATTTCCTCTGTGACAATCGCATCAAGCGTCAGCATAGCATGGTTAGAAATTGTCTGGACAAGCTTGATGTCATGGATTCCTACAATCTGGTCATATGGGTATACCTTTAAAAATCTAAATAGTATAATTGGTAGTTTCATACATGTTCCTCCTTCTATAATATAGTTTTAACCCTAGGCTAATTCTCCAATCCAGTGGTACTCAGGGTAGCGATACTGGAGTTCTGAAACTAGAAAACTCATTTGTTCTACGGTAATAAATGTGGGATTTTCTGCTTCGAAAATAACTTTCATCATCTCTTTAGTGTGCTCGTCGCGAATCTCATCTGCGACAAAGTAGTTTACATCGCGAGTTTCCCCTACAGTGTCTTGGGTTACCTGGCTGTCGAGCTTATAAAATTTGATTTTCTCTGCCGCGTAAAAATTGTTGACTATACGAATGAACTCTCCTTTCGTTCGTATCGACTGCTTGTTTTTCGCTGCCGCAAAGCGCTCAATAAAGCTGTCTTTACGACGGTTGTTAATAATTGGGTAATTGAGCCAAGGTATATCCGTAGCTGAAGGTATATGAAATTTGACTACTCTCCATTTTGGCATTTTTGGTATATTCGTGATAATCACGAGTTTATCAGCATCATATCTTACGGAAACAATATTCGAATTGGACGGATGGACCAGGTAGCCGTGGTCAGCTCCTAATTCCGACAGAAAAAATCGATGTTCAAAAAGACCTTGCTTAGGTAGCGGGATAGGAAAAGCGTTCTTGGAAATCATCAGTTGTTGGACATTCCAGAGCAATATCATATCGTCTTTTTTATACTGCTCATAAGCACCTAAATGTACTGTAAGTGCATTGATTTTTTCATTAGGTTGAAAGGGAGGCAATTCTTTAATCGCTACGCTGACAAATTTATACGCATAAGGGTTGTTAACAGTTTTCCATTCAATATTATTAAACTGAAAAAGCTTATAGACTTTTTCAATTGGTTTCAAATATTTACTACTTGGAGATAGTTCGATATTTGTTATGTATGTATGATTTCTGTCCGTCACTATTTCAACGTGATAGTTACATTCCGTTTGTTCGTCGAGCATCTGCTGAATGATTTTTCCTTCACATTCCATGAAAATATTGCACAGGACTGCTTTTCCATCTTGTTTAATTTTTTCTTTCATCCAATCAACATCATCAATACCTCTTCTAAGCTCTCCCGGAATCATAGGAAACAAGCCTGCATTATCTTGCAGATAGTCACTTCTATTACACACTGTTGTATAAATTGCACATTTTGTATGATCTAAAGGTAACTCTTTCATTACTCTTTCTTCTAATGCTCTATCCGCGTTCAATTGGTACTGTACAATATCCATAAAAAGACCTTGTAAGACTTCTTTTACGATACTCCGCACCTCGAGATTGTTTATACTCATAATTCTGTCTCGAACTAATTTTCTCCATTTCGTTTCATTCAAATTGCATAACCTCCATACAACAAAACAATATCCCTTAGCCACGACCACCACTTCAAATGGTGGTTTCACCCTTCCACTGACTCTGTTCTCCCCAGCTTAGCCGAGAAATTGAGAAATTCATTCAATTTGTTCTTTCTTGACATAGTGCCGTTCGTCACCACCATTGTTTTGCATGTTTTTAAAATTTATACTTCATTATAAATTTAAACTAAATTTGTATAATATATAAAATTCGCCAAATATATTCCTAAATACTCTTTTTTTACATGGGTAATTTTTACTATTTTACACTTAAAAATAGAAAGAGCAGGCAATCTCTCAGTTGAGATTACCTGCCCTAAATTCACCTAATAAGCATATCCTAAAAAATTAAATATTTCCTATTTGACTGTTGTTTTTCTGCTTCTAAAATGCAACTTTCTTCTATTATATTATATTGCGTAAAAATTTACTAATTTTGCGCCAAAAATTCCTTCAATTGCAACTACCTCATCCAACACATGACTCGGAATATCATTATCCACACTCAATACCATAATGTTTGTACCCGAAACGTCTGTCTTACCGACCTGCATACTAGAAATATTAATACCAGCTGCGCCCATAACAGAACCAACTTTACCAATAATACCAGGGCAGTTAATATGCGGGCAGATCAAAATTCTCGCATGTGGATCAACGTCAACTCTATAACCGTTAATCGAAACGATACGCGCTTCTTCTCCAAATAATGTGCCTTGTATCGAAATCACTTCATCTTTTTTTGCTTTGATACGAACCGTAAGTAAATTGGCAAAATTCTCAGCTTCTTTATATTTTACTTCCTTTACTTTAATATTACGTGATTTTGCAATACTTGGCGCATTTACATAATTTACAACTTCCTGTAAAATCGGATTCAATATTCCTTTTAATACCGCGGTCGTAACCATTTTGGTATCGAGTTCAGAGATTTCTCCTTTATATTCGACCTCCACCTCATGAATTGCTCCATTTGCCAATGAACGTGCGGTACACCCCATACGCTCTGCCAAGGTAAAATAAGGTTTAATTAACTTCATCACTTGTGCAGAAACCGGCGCCATATTCACCGCTGTCAATACTGGTTCGCCTTTAAGTGCTCCAGCAACACCGTGCGCAACATCAACTGCAACACCAACTTGCGCTTCCATCGTAGAGGCACCGAGATGCGGCGTTAAAACAATGTGATCTACACCAACCAATGGATGTTCTAGGCCAAGTGGTTCACTTGTAAATACATCAATTGCAGCACCTGCCACAATCCCTTCCTTTACCGCTTCTGCAAGATCTTTTTCATCAATAATTCCGCCGCGGGCACAATTTACCAAACGAACACCCTTCTTCATTTTTGCCATGATTTCTTTATTAATCATGCCTTTTGTTTGTGGTGTCAGCGGCATATGCACCGTAATAAAATCTGCTCTTTCATAAATTTCATCTAAAGAGACAACTTCAATCCCCAGATTTTTTGCTCGTTCTTCATTGATATATGGATCATAGCCGATTATATTCATATCAAAAGCTTGTGCACGTTTTGCAACTCCACTGCCAATGCGCCCTAAGCCAATAACTCCAAGTGTTTTTTCTCTAAGCTCAACCCCAACATATTTGCTGCGATTCCATTCTCCCTTTTGCAAAGTTTCATTTGCAATCGGAATATTTCTTGACATAGCAAGCATCATTGCCATCGTATGCTCCGTTGCCGCAATCGTATTCCCCTCAGGTGCATTCAATACAATCACACCTTTATCGGTTGCAGCCTGCACATCAATATTATCCACGCCGACGCCAGCCCGACCGATGACTTTTAAATTTGCTGCAGCTGCTAATACTTCTTTTGTCACCTTACTCGCACTGCGTACGATAAGTCCATCAAACTGCGGTATAATTTCCAGCAATTCATCCGCAGGCAATTTAGGTTTTACAACAACTTCAAAATCCTTACTTAAAATATCAATTCCTTCTTGCGATACACCATCAGCAATTAAAACCTTCATCAATCGTTCGCCCCTTTTTATTTTAAAATGTTAAAATCTTGTACAAACTATACATCAACAGACAAATAAAAAAGTTTCGCCCCAAAATCAATTGGGGCGAAACTTTTATTTCGCGGTACCACCCAAGTTTGTGCGCTTATGCGCCAACTCTCGTTCGCTGTATCGGGCGATCCCGTCATAATTCATCATCAGATACTCAAGGGCGGAACAAAGCATTTCTTCTATCGACTCACACCAACCGCCGACTCTCTGGAAGATAAAAACATCCTGCTTCCCTATCATCACATTTACTTCGACCTCTTTACAGGTCAATTTATCATTTGTCATGTTACTGTAATAGATTATATTTTATCCATCTTCAAACGTCAAGTGTATTTTACAAAAAAACATTTTTAAAATTTTCCTTGACGTTTGACAAAATTCAGCGTTAGAATATAACACAATTACAGTGTACATGATCCAGTAAAAAACTTTTATATCCATTACGGAAATTTTAGGAGGCTATGATTTTGGAAAATCGTATTTTTAACTTCAATGCAGGACCTGCTGTATTACCACTTGATGTATTAAAAGAAGCGCAAGCGGAATTCTTAAACTTTGACAATACGGGTATGTCAATTTTGGAAATCAGCCATCGTTCAAAACCTTATGAAAACGTACACAATAACGCTGTTGCTACGGTAAAAGAACTTATGGGATTAGGCGACGATTATGAAGTTCTTTTCATCCAAGGCGGCGCTAGTATGCAGTTTAATATGGTTCCGATGAATTTCTTAAAGAGCGGAAAAATCGGCAATTATGTAGTAACGGGTTCCTTTGCCAAAAAGGCTCTAAAAGAAGGTAAAATCATTGGCGCCACGCATGTAGCTGCAACAAGTGAATCAGCTAATTTCGCCTATATTCCGAAAGCAGAAGATATCAAACTTAGTGAAAACGCAGCCTACCTTCATATTTGCTATAACAATACAATCTTCGGTACTGAATGGAACTACATTCCAGAAACAAATGATGTGCCGCTCATTGCCGATATGTCTTCTGATATACTTTCCAGGCCAATAGATTTCTCAAAGTTTTCCATGATCTACGCAGGTGTTCAAAAAAATCTCGGCCCAGCTGGTGTAACACTTGTCGTTATCCGCAAATCCATGCTGGAAAATCTGCCAGATCACTTGTCGACCATGCTTCGCTATGATACGTATGCAAACAATAATTCTCTTTACAATACGCCGCCAGCTTTCAGTATTTACATCGTGAGTAAAGTTTTAGACTGGATTAAGCATAACGGCGGTCTTACTGCAATGGAAAAACGCAATAAAGAAAAAGCTACGCTTGTCTATGATGCAATAGATCACAGCAATGGCTTTTACCGCGGACATGCACAAAAAGACAGTCGCTCTAATATGAATGTAACCTTCCGCTTACCAAATGAAGCTTTAGAAAAACAATTCATTGCTGAAGCATCGGCGGCAGGACTCGGCGGCTTGAAAGGACACCGTTCCGTTGGCGGACTTCGAGCTTCCATCTACAATGCAATGCCAAAAGAAGGCTGTCAAAAACTCGCTGATTTCATGGCCGAATTTCAACGAAATAACGCTTGAGTCAACCATGATGTAAAGAAAAAGCTTATCGCAAAAGCGATAAGCTTTTTTCTATTCATCAACCTCATCTATCTCACAAAAATAATTTGGAATAATATAATATGGGATTGCCAAACCTACAAGGAGACCTAGCCAAAACGAAAACGTACTGCCCATCAGCAGAACAAACGCCAAAATAATAACCGCACCCCAGAGGATCCAATTATTCATACATTTACCAACCGTAGAACTTACAACTTCAACAATTTCAGCACGCTCAAATTCTTGCACTTTTTTCACCTCCATGAAACATCTATGTTACATAATATGTTTCATTTTCCATCCTGGTACCATTGAAAGAATACGCTATGCATAACGTAATAAAATGGAGTATAATAAATACGAAATTTATTTTTAGGAGGCTTTAACAAATGAAAGATATTCATTATGCTGACTACGCTACAAAAGCAGTTGAAATTCTAAGCAAAGGCGCATTTTTAAATACGACCGCTGAAGGTATAGATAACACGATGACAATTGCTTGGGGTTCGATTGGCTTTATGTGGGGAAAACCAATTTTTACAGTTATGGTAAGAAAATCTCGTCATACCTTCGAACTGCTTGAAAAAAATCCCGAATTTACGGTAAGCATTCCACTAAACGATATGAAATCTGCGCTCGGCATCTGCGGATCAAAATCCGGTCGGGATACAGATAAATTTGCCGTTGCCAAGCTCGAAAAATTAGCAGGTCAAAAAATTTCCACCCCTGCGATCAAAGGTGCCGGATTACACTTTGAATGTAAAGTTGTTTATAAACAAGTCATGAGTGATGATCATTTGCAAAAAGCTGCTGCTGATAAATGGTACGCTGATAAAGATTGGCATACGCTTTATTATGGTGAAATTGTTTCTGCGTATTTAGAAGACTAAATCTATCTCTCAAATTAAAAATAACACGGAAAAATTTTTATAAAAATGCATTCTAATATACTTTAAGATCTTCTTCATGCAACGATTTAAGATCTTTACATAAATATTCCTTGCTTAGCAAGGAATATTTTTTTGTCCAACGCATTCTCCATTTCTATAGCTCATATGAAACCCAAATTCGTAAATATTTTTAATTCATTCATATATAATAAACTTTCGAATGAAACTTTTTATTGACTTTTTCATAATTCATTTTATAATATATATTGTAAATGAAACACATCATAAATTCATTCGAAAGTTATTCGTTTTGTTTTAAAATATGATTATGTTATAATAGGCATAAAAATAATTATGCAAGGATGATCATGATGATAGAGAGACATAACAAAATACTCAATCTCGTAAATACAAATAGAAAAATTGAGGTTGCAAAACTTTCTGACGCACTACAGGTTTCACAAGTTACCATTCGTAAAGATTTAATTGCCTTAGAAGAAAAAGGGCTTTTAAAACGTGAACATGGCTTTGCAGTGATGGTTGCCAGTGATGACATCAATCATCACCTAGCTTTCAATTATAATCTTAAACACGAAATTGCCGTCAAAGCCGCATTGCTCGTCAACGACGGAGAAACGGTTATGATAGAATCTGGTGCATCTTGCGCACTCTTGGCCGAAGAAATCGCAAAACAAAAACGCGATATCACCATTATTACAAATTCCGCTTTTATCGCCGCTTACATCCGTAAGATTCCATTTGTAAAAATTATTTTGTTGGGCGGAGAATACCAAAATGAATCACAAGTTATGGTAGGCCCTATTACAAAGCAATGCATTGAGAATTTTTACGTAGACAAAATTTTTGTTGGTACGGATGGCTTCAATCCAAAATTCGGCTTTACCGGTAACAATTATATGCGTGTAGAAACAATAAAAGCGATGGCAGAGCGAGCGAACAAAATTATTATCCTCACTGAATCCGCAAAGTTTATGCAGCAAGGTGTAGTCGCGCAATTCGAAGCTGCAAAAGTAGACTATGTGTTTACCGACAGTGACATTCCGCAAAAAGCATTGACCTATCTTCAAGACAAAAAAGTCAATGTACAGCTTGTCCCTGTTGAATCATAAATCAGAACTAGCAAAACTGGTTATATTATCAGATAATAAAGGAGAGATTGAATCATGGAATATTTATTTGACACAGCGAACCTTGAGGACATAAGAAAATACAGCGAAATTTTTCCTATCACCGGGATTACCAGTAACCCTAGCATTGTAAAATTAGAAGGTAAAATCGAATTTTTTCAACATTTCAAAGAAATTCGTCAAATCATCGGCTTTGATAAAACACTACACATCCAGATTTTAGCCGAAAACGCTGAAGATATCATTGCCGAAGCAAATACGCTTCTCAGTAAAATTGATGACCAAATCTTCATCAAAATTCCTGTCACACCACAAGGTTTAAAAGCAATGCGTCTTTTAAAAGCAGACGGTGTTCATATTACGGCAACTGCAATTTATACAAAAATGCAAGGTTTATTAGCCCTAGAGGCTGGGGCAGATTTTATTGCTCCTTATGTAAACCGCATGCAAAATCTAGATATTAATGCATATGAAGTCATTCAAACGTTTGCAAAAATGATTGAGCAATATCATTACCCTGCAAAAATTGTAGCAGCCAGCTTTAAAAATATGCATCAAGTCAACGCAGCCTTTGAATATGGTGCCCAAACAGTCACAATTCCACCTTCCCTTCTGATCGATGCCTTTAAAATGCCGTCAATTCAAAAAGCAATTGATGATTTTTCTGCGGATTGGGGAAAAACCTTTGGGGATATTTCAATCACTAAATTGAAATAAACCGGGAACAATACAGCATAAATAAAAATCCATGGTATAGCAGTAGATCTCTACTGCATATCATGGATTTTCTGTTATACTATAAATAAAAACCATTCATCAAGGAGATGATTTTATGTTTAGAAAGAGCTTTGTTACTTACATAATTTTTTCTTTGCTTGTTCTTTTCACAACGACCTGCTTTGCTGCTGAAAAACAACCAAAACGTATTGCCATACTCCCAGTGATTAATCAAACTGGCAATGTCCAACCTGAAATTGAATCTTATATTAAAGCTGAACTCGAAGATAAACTTCATATTCCCTTAAATGCTATATTAAATATCTACGAATACATTCCGCAAGAGGAAATTTTAAAGGTTCTACCGGAACTATCCGACAAAAAGCTTAAAACTTTCGATAGCAGTCGCCTGAAAACAGCCGCCGATGAATTATCTGCCGATTTAGTAGTCGGCATTTGCATAACATCGCTCTACGAGCGTCAATATCCGCATCTAGAGGACACTCTTTTAGACAGCAATGTTACACTTCATCTCATTGGTTACGACAAAAGAAAGAATGAATTGTTGAACATAAAATCACAAAAATCCTATACAGATGACTACTCTCTAGCTGGCACGCTCCCTGCACTTACGCGCGAAGCACTCACTAAATTACTAAATAAAGTAGATTTCAAAAAAGATGTTTTCCCTATCACCCCAACGAAAAATCTACATGAATAAAAGATGCTGCTGCACGGATTTCCAGTGCAGCAGCATCTTTTTATTCAACCGACTTCGATTGCTCTAATCCAGCGATATAATCGTTCATGACTGTATCAATCTTGTCCATAACAAAACTTCGCGTAAAAATATCAATTTTAAAATTCTGATCTTCATCATCATTTCTCGATATTTTAAAAATCAGCGGAACTTTTGTTCCTTCATAGGTCACATTCGCTTGACAATTTTTCTCTATATCTTTTTCAGCATTGCGTGCTGTATCTAAAACGCGCTCCTGTTCTAAGGGATCAAGCGCCTTGTCAAAAATGCAATTTAACTGCTCCATAAATCCTTCGATTTCAATTAAAGAATCCAACACAATCGTTGCGCGTTCTACCTCATACATCTTTTCTGGATAATATTCCTCGATGAATGCACGCATATCTGGATCATCTTCATACTTTTCAACTTCATTTTTATTCCCGAATAAGCCCTGCACCCAGCTTACTGCCTGCAAAACCGGTAAACTGAAAAACATAATTAAAAATGCAACTTTTAGCATTCTATCATTCACTGGCACCTGAGAGTTTAGGTAATGCTCTAACACTGCCATATCTTTTCTTTCTCTATAATATAAAACTCCGGCAATCACAACATATGCCGCCAAACTTAAACTAACGATCAAACCTCTTCCACCTCAAATTCTCTAACCAAACCAATGATCTTTATGCATTGCGACTTATATTATAACATATTTTCGCTCGCAACTTCCTATGTTAAAGAATTTTATTCGATAAAAATTGATCTTTTTCGACATAGAAATAGCCCTCTATGCTTCTTCTTTACAGCATATGGAACAAAAGGTCTGTCGCCTTAAAGATTTTATCAATCAAAATCTTAATACGACAGACCTTTTTTGGTTATTCTTCTATTTTCACACTTGCTTCAAACATTCTATTCCAAGGAAAATCAACATCGACTTTCTTCACCGTGAACTCCTCTAAATGCTGCGCAGCAAATGCATTCATTTTTTCATTTGCCGATTTTACGATTGCAGGTTTTACCGCATCAAGCTGGCTGTATGTGCCCCCTTGCATGCCTTGTAGCTGGGCAGCAAGCGTTTGTCTGATATTCGCTTGATACGCCCAATCGTCCATAAAACGAACACTAAGCAATTGATTCTTATCTTCCACTTTCATTTTATCCGCTAAGATCCCTTGCCCAATTGCAAAACCAGCACTGTTGTTGGCTGTATTCCATCCGGAATACGATGATAATTTACTCAGCAAACCTTCTTGCTCAAGCGCTGCCAGTAAGGCATTATCTGCACCATTGGCAAAAGAAATATCAGCAACAGCAACCGGATATCCGGCATCCAAATACGCTTTCACCTGTTTTACAAATTTTTTCGTATTCGAACGTAAACTTGCTGTATTATCAGGATAATTTGCTTCTGAGGTGCTGCCATCCTGTGCTGTATTTACCATCAAAATCAAATCAGCTCGTTTGCTTGTAGCCACGGGAACCGCTCCGGCAGCAAATAAATGAGACCGAATTGACTTTCCAATTGCTTCGTCAGAATAAGTAGGTACAGTGTCTGCACCCACACCATCTGCGTAATGCACAGCAACCAGCGGAATATGCCAGCTCATATCATTAATCGCTCTGGTTAACATCACCATACCCATTTCATCAATCCCAGCTAACGTCTGGAACTTCGAGACACCCAAATCCCCAGCTTGCTCGCTCAGCAGCCGGCTCTCTTTATGTGTCTGCGAATAAGGCGCATTATCATCACGACCTAAAGCCAAATATGCAAACACATCTTTCTTGGCAAGTTCAACTAATTTTTCATTCGCAGTGAAATTCTTACCGCGTCTTTCCATCCAGTCTTCCATTGCCGCTTCCGGTATCATCTTTTTCAATTTCTCAACTTGTTTCTTTTCTGACCTTGTCAGCTTATCGCTTTCCGCTTTGTCTTGCAACGAAGTTAATGTAAAAATATCCGGTCCATACTTTGCGTAATAACCAGGTTCCTCACCACCGGAACTACTTCGCGGTGAACGCATAATCGATCCAAAAGCGTAGATTTTTAAACGTGGATTATCCGCATGCAATTTTTCAAATCGTCCCACACGATCTACAACCGTATCAAGATCCAGCGTATGTTTTCGTGAAGCGACTAAACTTCCATACAACAAAGAATCTGAAGATAAAACCACCGCATCCGATTGCTTTGCATTTTCAAATAACCACTGCCATAGTTCTTCAGACATTCCTAGTGATGTTCTATTCCCCAATAATTCCTTAGGCGGCACAAGAACATCATAGTCAAGTTTTTTTATCGTATCAATCGTTTGCTCAAACGATATCGGCCGATCATCATGCGGGATGAAAATAACCTGCGGCCGTATCCCTGCAAACGCAGGTACAGACATAAAAACCATCAACAAACAAACACTAAATAAAATCCTTAGTTTTCTATCCACCAACTAGCGCTCCCTTCCTCATTTAAGAATATTAAGCAACATATTTTTAACTGTATCAGGTACATCTAGAGAAGTTTTAAATTCTATATACCCATCTTTTGGAATCGCTTCTTCAACCACGATTACATCACTCAGTGCATAACCAAAAAAGCTCGTTTGACCGGCAGCCGACTCCTTCACAGCCTGCTGAAAATCAACCGTAACTGTATTTCCGGAAATTTTAGTTTTTATCGTCGACCCTAGATCCACCTTGCCAACGAGTTTTTCTGCCATAGACAAACTAATGCGCGAAAAAATCCAGGACATCGTTCCATGATCCGGCAGGTCTTTTTCTAACACCTTAAATTTTAATGTAGAAGTCTCTTTATTATGCACAAATTGATCTATGCGGCATAATAATACAACTCTGCCAAATTTCTTCGTTTCTGCGGATAATTTCAGTTTGCCCTCACCGACAGAGGTTATGTTAAGAGCCTGAATGCCTGTATTATTTTCAATTCCTTTTGCGATAGATTCATTCACTACATCATCAGGAACTGATACTCTTCCATCTCTCAATTGTTCAAATGTCTGCGTATCCCAAGTCTCACGTACAACCTGAATCACAGGTGTAAAGTCTTCAACTCGGCCGCTCACTGCACGCACATCGATATCACCAAGCATCTGACTTGGTATATCAATCGGCATATCTATCATACTCACAGCCTCCTAAGTAATACTTCTATTAACATCTATATGTTAATCAATTATACATCAACTGTGAGGTAAATTCCATTTCCTTATTTTACAGTTATTTTATTCTGCTTCCTCTTCTTTACGCATATCCTGCCATAAATCACGTGCCAAATTATAAATTGCTGGCTCCATCCGTGAACGTTGATCACCAATGACCCGGCTCAAATATTGCACTGCCTTTTCCTTATTCCCGGTTCGTCTATAAAGTTCACCAATTAAATACGTGACCATCGTATCCGTCATGCTGCCGATCGGAAAACGTTCTGTAGTCAAAGCCTTATCATACGCTTCTAATGCTCTCTTTAAAACTTCCTGTTCTTTTTCCTCTTCGCCGGCTTCACGATACAACCAGCTCAGTTTTAAATACAATCCTGCCATCCTGCTCGACGGTGCCTCAATCAGATCCGCGAAATAAATCGCTAGTTTAAAAGCATTGACCGCTTCTTCACGTGTTCGAACTTCACTATATTGAATTTTTACCTTGCGATCCTTTAGAAATTCACTAATTTTAACTTTTTCTTTTTCCCGTAATGTATTAAAATGCTTTTCATCCGAAGCATATCCACAATTTGAACACACCCAAATATCATAATAATATGGATTAAAATCTTTATAATGCACACAAAAATCACTGTCTTGTTTGACCTTAATCAAGCGCGACCGTGTTTTTGTTACCTGCATCTTCTCTCCGCAAATTGGACAATCTCTTTCTACTGAATAAGTAAATCCCACTGCCATCGTATTCATCCCCTTATCTTGCATATACGCTATCCGCTTATTTTATCTAATACACAATCACATCGTATGCCGCAATAAAATACACCATAGATTTTACTATCATTCTATATATCGAATAAATCCGCAATTTCATAAAGACCTTACCATATCAAAACTCTGCAAATGCAAAAAAGACTGCTTTTATCCTGATAAAACCATCAGAAAGTAAAACTTTCCCACCAATGATTATTCTTCTTCCTTAAATCGATCCAACATAGAAATTGTATCCACCAGATGATTGTTAAAAATCTGCTTAGCAACTTCAAGCAATTCGAGAATCATCGGATCACGTAAGGAATAGGTCACTTTGTTTCCATCTTTTGTCCCGTGCACAATATTTTTATTGCGCAATATCGCCAATTGCTGTGAAACCGCGCTACCTTCACTGCCCAGCAAGGATTGCAGCTCATTTACATTCTTATCCCCTTGCGCCAACAGTTCCAAAATACGAATTCGAAGTGGATGCGCCAAAGCCTTGAAAAATTCTGCTTTAAACTGTTGTAATTCTAAATTCACTCTATTCACCCCGTTTAAGAATTTTTTCATATTGACCAAGCGCAAGTAGAATTCCTTGTATCAATGCCTGCGGTCTTGGCGGACACCCCGGAACATAAGCATACACCGGCACAAATTGATCCACACCGCCCGCATTGGCATACGTTTCACCAAAAACGCCGCCGCCACAAGCACATGCGCCAACTGCCAGTACCATTTTCGGATTCGGTACTGCTTCATAAGTTCTCTTCAATGCTTTTTCAAGATTACGTGTTACACCGCCAGTTACCATCAACAGATCCGCTTGACGTGGTGAAGGAACAAAACTAACACCAAAACGGCTTATATCATAAATTGGATTCGACAAAGTTGACATTTCAAAATCGCACCCATTGCAAGATCCCGTATCAACGTGCCGAATATGAAGTGACCCATTTAAAACTTCTTGAATCCGTTTCTTTAAGTCATTTCCTAATTCTTCTTCATTCACTTTGCTATCTCCTTCCTATTGCACTGGATCTTTATCCACAGAGACCAATAAATCTGTTGTTGACCTTGCCGCCAAATAACAATCTGTTGTTTGCACAATCGCATCCGTCTGACAAACCTTTACACACTGACCACACATAATACAATTGCCATGAAACAAGCAGATTTTATCACCCTGCTTATAAAGTGCCCCCGTCGGACACGCGGCGATACATGCCTCCCAATCGGTATTCGGTACGGCTGTAAGCACGAGTTTTCCTCTATATTTTTTCGGCGCAGAATCAAACGGCTGCTTTTGTGTAACCGTTCCGATTTTCCAAACCTTTCTAAACATATCAAACATTGTATTCGCCTCTTTCACCTATCTCTATCGATCACAACAAGAATAGCACAGTTCAAAACTTTTATTGATGAGCGGAAAATCTGCCACAATATTGCCCGGTACCGCGATCGGCACAACTGGCCAATTGCTGTACGAAGCAGAGCGGATGCGATATCGGTAGATTTTTTGCTTCTCATCTACCATAAGCCAGTGACAATTTTCTCCGCGTGCAGATTCTGTCCAGCCAAAGCTGGTCTCATACGCTGGGATTGCCGGAATTTCCTGAAAAATATCACCTTCGGGCAATGCCTGCAAAATTTGCCGGATCAGTAAGATCGAATTAAATACCTCTAGAATCCGAACTTTAATTCTGTCCAGTACATCGCCTTCTTTCTGTAACACCACAGCAAAATCCAGTTGATCATACGCCGCATAAGGTAAATCGCGACGACAATCTATATCGCGCCCCGACGCACGTGCCGCAACGCCAACAGCCCCTAAATCCGTGACTTGTTTCAAGTTTAATCGCCCTGTAGTTTCCATCCGATCCACGGCGATTTCATGATTGAGTAAAATATCCGCCAAATCTTGAAAATCAGGATCGAGCGTATTCATCGCCTGCGCAATCCTATCCATTTCGTCTTTTCTAAGATCTTGTTTTACTCCGCCAGGGACAATCATACCACGCAAATAGCGATGCCCCGTCAATTCTTCATTTAAGTGCAGCAACAGTTCTCGCATACGCGCACCTTGACTCTTGCCAATTGCAAATCCATACCCCGCACAGATATTGCCAACATCACCCACATGATTATATAAACGTTCCAGCTCTAAATATAACGTTCTGATATACCTTGCTCTTACAGGAATTTTCATCTGCGCAGCACGTTCTACCGCTTGCGCAAAAGCTACTGCATGAGAAACATTACAAACGCAGCAAACACGTTCAATTAAAAACATCGCTTGCGTAAAGGTTTTGCCTTCCAACTGTTTTTCGATTCCGCGATGCGTATAAAAAAGACGAGCATCTAAGTGCAGCACCGTGTCACCAACTGCCCCAAAACGAAAATGACCGGGTTCGATAATGCCCGCATGAATCGGCCCTACGGGAATTTCAGTTACATCCTCGCCAACATACTGCGTAAACGCCTCGCTTTCTTGTTCACTTGGAACAAATTTAGACTCCACATAATCCTTGCGAAGCGGATACACATCTTCCGGCCAATTTCCATGAAAAATTAATGGACTACGATTCGGATGACCGATTGCACGAAGCCCAAACAAATCATTGACCTCACGTTCATACCAGTTCAATACCGGTAAATACGCAGCAAGTGATGGAAACGTAGGATCATCTTCAGTTATATAAATTTTAATCGATATGAAATGATCAAATGCATCCACGGCAAACACATAATAAAGTGCAAAATACCCATTGATTTGCCGCTCATCATTGCCCACCATCGTAAACAATCTCCATTGCTTTTCCTGACAAATATATAAACAAGCCTCCGGCAGGTCTTTTTTATCCAGCCTAATACTCGTTTCTCGTTCCTTCTCCTGCACCTGTAAAACAGCGCCGCCTAAATGCTGCAACAATTTTTTTATCGCTCTTCTCTTCGCATCCAATTACTTCACCCCTCCTTGCAAAACAGCCGCTGCCATATACACTGCGCGTTCAATAAACTCCGGTACATACAAACCAAACAGTATAACCAATGACAAGGGAAGAAGCATCGCTATGCGCATCCACCAGTCTGTCCTTTTTTTACCTATACGAGCCGGCAGTTCGCCAAAACTCATTTTTACCACATAATAACTCATGCCCGCAAAAATTAAAACGATCAACAGCGCAAAAATACAGGAAGCCCAAATCTTACCGGCGAGGACACCTGCGATCATAATCGTAAACTCACTGAGAAAAATACTAAATGGCGGTGCACCTGCTATCGCTAAACCGGCGAGCAAAAAGACGCCACCTGTAAACGGCATCACCTTCACTACCCCTGTAATACGATCCATATACTTAGAATGATATTTCTGTGCGATATTTCCGGCAGAAAAAAACAATACGGACTTCGTCATAGAGTGATTCATCATATGCAAAAAAGCACCGTAAAGACCGATTGTTCCTCCAAGCCCTACTGCAAGTGTTATAATTCCCATATGTTCGACACTAGAAAATGCCAGCATACGTTTTAAATCATGCTGCACCATAATAAACGGTACCGTCACACCAATCGAAAACAAGCCAAAAGCAATGAGATAATCACCGGCACTGCCCTGCAGGGTAACATTTGCAATTGCATAAACACGAAACAATCCATACAACGCTGTATTTAATAAAACACCGGATAATACTGCACTTACCGGCGCAGGTGCTTGACTATGCGCATCCGGAAGCCAAAAATGCATCGGTGCGATTCCTGCTTTCGTCCCAAAACCAATTAAGATGAAAATAAAGCCGATTTCAACCCAGCGAGGATTTAGCCCCTCTGCTAATCGAAAGAGCTGTGTCCATTGCAGTGCCGAAGTGGAGTGTTCACCAATACTATTCAAACCTGATAGATATAAAAACACAATGCCAAGTAAAGCAAATGCAATCCCGACTACGCCCATAATCAAATATTTCCAAGCAGCTTCCAAGGCATGCCTTGTACCATAAAAGGCAACCAACATCGCCGAAACTAAAGTTGTAAGCTCAATTCCGACCCATAACAAGCCTAAATTATCTACCGAGCTGACAAACAACATCGTCAAAATGAAAAAATGGAAAAAGAAATAATATCGCCCAAGCTGATTTCTGGAAATCAGTCCTTCTTTCACTTCATAACGCATATACCCCACAGAATAAAGCGATGCTGCAAATCCAACTGCTGCAATTAATACAATATGAAAAGCGCCTAACGCATCGACATAAAACCAACCAAAACTTTGCAAAACCTGTCCTGCATATACTTGCCAAGCAATCTTCACAGAAATGCAAAGGGTAACCAAAGATCCAATCACCTGCAAAAGATCAGCAAATTTATGTTTACATAACAGACCTGCACACACACCTGTCAGTAACGGCAGGGCAAGCAATCCTAAAACTAACATATCTATCCCCTTAAATCTTGCATTTTTTCTGTATTTAAACTATGGAAAACCGAATGAATCCTAAACGACAAACTCGCGATAATAACAACTGCCACAAACAAATCAAAGAAAATTCCCAGTTCAACCGCCAGTGGCATTCCATAACTAATAGACTGCGTGACTAAAAACAAGCCATTTTCAATCACAATAACACCAATCCCCTGCATGAGAATCTGTTTATTATTAATAATCGTAAACGTACCTAAAAACACCAAAATAATTGCTGCCCCTAAATACCGCATACCATGCTCTGCTCCCGGCAAACTTAAATGTGAGGCCACATACTGTCCTGTGACAACAAGTACCAGGGCAATCAATAAAGATCCAAACTGCCCCATCGTTCTTTCAACATTTCGTTTCGCCCTTGTTTTTTTCACTGTATAAAACAAAATATAAGGAATGATCAGCGCCTTAACAACCATCGTCATAACCGCCGCAATCAATAAATGCACCATCCCCGTTTTCTGCCACATCAACAGAGCAATCACCGCCAATCCCGTCGATTGCACAGCAACAATGATCACAGCATCCATCGTTTTTTTCGTTCTAAAAAGTAATAAAGTACTCAGCAGCAATACTGCTGTAACCAAACTCTCCATTCTGATCCTCCTATTTTGCGATTTGTAAAACGATCGCCAAAATTGACAATGCCATTGAAGAAGCCAATAACTTCGGTATCTTAAAAATACGAATTTTTGCATACATCGTTTCAATACAAGCAAGTAATATTCCTACAGCAATTATTTTTAGCACATAAAAACCCAATCCTAAAATAAGTGACGAAGGTGCAAAATCAACCGCAATGCCCCAAGGAAAAAATAAATTTACAAACATACTAAATAAAATCGTCTGTTTTACAAGAACCGCCCATTGCAAAATACCCCAATACCGTCCCGAATACTCTAACATCATCGCCTCATGCAGCATTGTCAGTTCTAAATGCGTATCCGGATTGTCATAAGGAATCCGCCCCGTCTCTGCAATCACCACAATCAAAAAAGCAATACAGGAAAGCCAATGTCCATAGTCAAATAAATCCCAATCCAATTGAATCAGCGTTCGAACCACATCACCGACATTGGTTGTTCCAACATTGAGAAGCACGGCAATCACTGCCAATAAAAGCGCCGGCTCACAAATCGCGGCCATCACCATCTCACGGCTGGATCCCATTCCCCCAAACGCACTGCCTGCATCCAATGCTGTAATCGCCAAGAAAAATCTCATAACAGCAAACAAATACACAATCAATATGATATCACCTGTAAAAGCGAGCGGTGCTTCAATCCATACGGTTGGAATCAAGGCTCCCACGCAAAGCACCACCGCAAAACAAATATACGGCGTTGCCCGCGTAAGCCATGAAGCATCTTTTGCAAGTACCGCATCTTTTTTTAAATACTTAAAAATATCACGATACGGCTGCACAATATCCGCGCCTATGCGATTTTGCAAGCGTGCTTTCGTTTTTTTTATGATGCCCTGCACCAAGGGCGCTAACACTAGCAAACCTACAATCTGTCCTAAACCAAACATAAAATGCTCTATCATATCCTCACCTACTCCAAAGCAACGTTAAAATTAACGCCACTACCATATAAGACACATACGCCTGTAAATTTCCATTTTGTATAATTCTGATCCGTTTAAATAATTTCACCATAATCCAAATCATCGGTTTATATACTTTATCACCGACTCTGGCATTGATATCAATCGCATGATGAATTTTTTTCGGATAATATGCATATTGTTCTTCCATTTTCACCTGCCGTGACAAACCAAAAACCTGATGAAAAATCCTTAAAACCGGATGCGAATAAGAAGTCGCCGTGTACTCCATTTTCGCAGCATGCTGATAACCACAAGTCCAAGTATCTTCCAGCACATAACGGCTTTTACCATAACGTAACCGAAGCCACAGCAATACGCCTAAAAGAATAAGAGCAAAAATTACGCCTATAACACCTACGGATATCATCTGCACATCCTGCGAAGCAAATGGAATCGCCAGTAGCAAATTCCCACTGATTTGCGCTGTAAAATAACGCAATGTGACCTCATGGATCAATGTGATTGCCCCACCTGGAAAGAGACCCAAAACCAAGGACAACACTGCAAGTAATCCCATCCCAATTCGCATACTAATATTAACTTCCGCAGCCTGCTGTGCCACTTGACTGCGTGGTTTTGCCAGAAATGCCGTACCAAAATGTTTCACTACAGCAACCATCGAGAGCGCACCGCTAAACCCTAAAACAGCGACAACCATCGCCGCAAAAAATTTCACCATACTTGTGCCACCGTCAAAAGCCATATGCAAAACTGTTTGCAGGAGCGCCCATTCACTCATGAAACCACCGAGCGGCGGCAATGAAGCAAGCGACATGCCCCCAATAAGAAATGCCGCTGCCGTCCAAGGCATTCGGTGAATCAAACCGCCGAGTTGTCCCACATTACAAGTTCCGGTAGCCTTTAATACAGCCCCGGCACCCATAAACATTAAACTTTTAAATACAGAATGATTCAACACATGATACAACGTTGCCGTAAGTGCCAAGGCACCCAGAACCCCTTGTCCGGTTGCTTGAAAATACAAACCCGCACCAATTCCGACACAAATCATTCCCATATTCTCCACACTGCTATAGGCGAGAAAACGTTTCGTATCATTTTGTATCACACCAAGCAGAATCCCAACCATTGCGGAAAGTGCACCGACTGCCATAACAGTAATGCCCCACCAAGCAGGCCCAGTACCAAAGAAATCAAAACTAACACGCAAAAATGCATACACCGCTGTTTTAATCATAGCCGAAGACATCAGCGCCGTTGCACTCGTAGGTGCTACCGGATACGCGCGCGGCAGCCAAACATTCATCGGGAATAGACCCATTTTTGCGCCAAACCCAATCAAGAAACAAAAAAACACAATACTTTGCATATGTGTGGGCAAAACATGTCCAATATTTTTATAAGCAGCAAACTCTAAACTACCAGTATATAAATATAGAATAAGAAAAGCAAAACTCAAGCACACACCACAAACATGTGTCATGATTAAATACATATAACCGCCTGAACGAACCTTTTGCTTTTCATGCTCGAACATCACCAAGAAAAAAGATGATACCGCCATAAACTCCCAGAAAATAAGAAAAGTAACCGAAGTATCTACACCGACAACGCCAACCAAAGATAAAATAAATACATTCATCCCTGCACCCAAATAACCGGCTGCACGCTTTTCATAATACTTCGTCGCATACCCCTGCGCATATAACGCACAAATTGCCGACATAACACCTATGATCAATAGAAAAAATGCTGCCAATGAATCAAACTGTACCTTAAGTACAATACCTCCCATAATCCGCCAAGCCACAGCAGATAACTCCTGATGAAAAAACAGCAATCGCCCTGCAAGAATTGCAATCAAACTGCCTCCAGCTAACGAACAACCATTCGCAAAAGTACTGGCAAGTTTTTGATTTCTATTGAACAGCACGGGAAGCAAACTCCCAGCTATGAAACAGACCAAACCGACTTGAAATAAACGCAAATTTAAAACCGTTGCTTCCATTACAACCTCCGAATATCACTACTATTGAATATCTGATTATTTAAAGATACTAAAATAAGAGAAATTTCACAAAGTGAAATTTCCCTCACATCGAGCAATAAAACATCTAAATCATAACACACAGCAACTTATACGCTACTTCTATGGTATCCCGCTTCTTTACTCCACTTTTCAACATATTTCTGCTATATCAGCTAAAACTTACGATTTCTTCATCTTTTTTATCTTTATTTTAAAAATCCATTTGGATGATTCTTATGCCATGTCCAAGCTGTTTTTATAATTTCCTCCACTTTTACATAAGTGGGTTCCCAGCCAAGAAGCTTCTTCGCCTTTTCACTGGAAGCAATCAACTGTGCCGGATCACCGGCTCTTCGTTCACCCACCACAACTTGAATCTCTTGCTGCGTCGCTGCCTTTGCTGCCGTAATCATTTCCTTGACAGAAAAACCCGTACCATTGCCAAGATTGAAAATATCACTCGACTTTCCCGCCCGCAGATATTCTAATGCACGCATATGTGCAGCCGCTAAATCAATGACATGAATATAATCACGAATGCAAGTCCCATCCGGCGTCGCATAGTCATCACCATAGATGCTAATATAAGGACGTTTTTTCAACGGAACCTGTAAAATCAGCGGAATTAGATGCGTTTCCGGTGTATGATCCTCGCCGATACTGCCATCCTCTAACGCCCCGGCAACATTAAAATAACGTAAAGATACATACTGTATGCCGTTAGCAGCACTTACCCATTTCATCATCTTTTCCATTGCCAATTTCGTTTCCCCATATGGATTCGTAGGACTTGTCTCATCATCCTCTCGAATCGGCACGGATTTAGGTTCACCGTATACAGCAGCGGTAGAAGAAAATACGATTTTCTTGACGCCATGCTTTACCATGCTCTCTAGCAGCACCTGCATGCCATACACATTATTATGAAAATATTTCAGCGGACTTACCATGCTTT
The DNA here is from genome assembly GCF_900086705.1 of Massilibacillus massiliensis. Lineage (NCBI taxonomy): Bacteria > Bacillati > Bacillota > Negativicutes > Selenomonadales > Sporomusaceae > Anaerosinus > Anaerosinus massiliensis. The sequence goes on from NZ_LT575483.1 coordinate 1,807,387, forward strand.
CGCCCACCAAGGAATTCGCCGCAAAATGCAAGACTGCCTCAATTTCATTTTCCGTAAAAATTTTATCTAAAACCGCACAGTCCCGAATATCCCCTAAATAAAACTTTGCTTTTGGATGTATCGCTTCTTGATGCCCGGTCTGTAAATTATCCACAATTACGACACGTTCATTATGTTCTATCAGTTGATGCACCATATGAGAACCAATGTATCCCGCACCGCCACATACTAAAATTGCCATTCAAGAACCACTCCTAAATTTAACTCTTTTTCCCATTGTACAATATTTATGAAAGAAAATCTCTCCAACGTCAATTTTCTTTTATGTTATAAAACTTTTGTAATCGGTCATTTTAAATTCTAATTTTACCCGATTGTAATCTTTCCTTCCGGATATTGAATCGCAGCATTTTTATTCCTTAAAGCCAATGCCAATGCCAGTGTAACCGGTCCAACACGACCGATAAACATCGCAATCACAAGCCAAACTTTACTGTAAGAAGTCAAATCTGGCGTAATTCCCGTCGACGAACCCACTGTACAAAAAGCTGAAACGACCTCAAATAAAATTTTAATAAAAGGAAACGGTTCAACAATACAAATCAGCATCGTAATGGTAACAATCATCATCGCCGCGATAAAAAATATTGCAAATGCTTTATAAACGATCATCGGATGAATCGTACGATAAAATAAGATCGTTTCATTCCGACCGCGAATCAACCCCCAAATAGAAGCCACAATCACGGCAAAGGTCGTCGTCTTAATCCCACCGCCGGTCGAACCCGGCGATGCGCCAATAAACATCAGAATTAAAATAAACAGCAAGGTTGCATTTGCTAAATCATCAACCATGACTGTGTTAAATCCAGCAGTTTGAGAGGCAACCGTCTGAAAATAACTTGCCAAGATTTTCCCTCGTAAAGATAAGCTTGCAAACACCGTAGAATTTGCACTTTCTAAAAGAAAAATGCCGATGGTCCCAAAAACAATGAGAAAGGCTGTCGTTGACAAGACTACCTTCGAATGTAAGGAAAGACGCTTAAACGTTCTGTTTGCGGCAATATCGGCAATGACAGTAAAACCTAATCCGCCAAGAATAATCAGGCATGTGACAACCAAATTAAATACAATATCATCTACATAGCGAAACATATTACCGTTATGCCCGCCAACAATATCAAAACCAGCACTGCAAAAAGCGGAAATCGCATGCCAATAACCAAAATAAACACCCTGCATCCCGAATTCTTGATAAAATTTTATTGCCAATATCGTTCCGCCCAGAAACTCGATAAACAGTGATAACTTAATGATATAAAGTGTCAGCCGTACAATGCCTTCCATCGTCAATTGATTTAAGGCTTCCTGCATAATCAAACGGTTTTTAAGCAATAACCGTTTCCGCATAATGACTGCCATCAACGTTGCCATCGTCATAATTCCAAAACCGCCAGCCTGTACCAGAAGGATCAGCACCACCTGTCCGAATAAAGAAAAGTACGTCCCCGTATCAACAATACTCAATCCTGTAACACATACAGCAGAAGTTGACATAAACAAAGCATCGACAAAGGACATCGTTTCACCCTTCACATTGGCAATCGGCAGCATCAGCAAAAACGTGCCAAATAAAATCAACCCTGCAAATCCCAGTGAAAGAATTTGATATGGTGTCAATTTCCACTCTGCAATATCCATAAAATCCGCAACAACTTTTGATTTCATCTCTTCACTCCATCTATATCCCGTCTTAACGTTAATATCACACACGCAAATTAAGTCTCATCCTAAACTTTTATACAAATTAATATTACACATATTACTACATTTTACCGTTTCAAGCCAGTAAATTTTTCTTTTGTTTATAAAATTCCTCTAAAGTGTTAATCTCATACAAAAAGCATTTTGCTTTGCCCAAAAGGGTAAACAAAATGCTTTTCCTATTTCTATATATTTTTTGCCGGAATCGGTCCTCTTGAAAGGGCAATTGCCCCTGTACGTGCAATTTCAATAATTTGATAATCCGCCAGGACTTCACAAAGTGCATCGATTTTACTCTGTTCCCCCGTGAGTTCAATCACCATCGTTTCACGATTCACATCGACAATTTTTGCTCTGAAAATCTCCACAACATTGATGATATCTGATCGCGTTTTTGGATTGGCTTTTACCTTGATCATCACCAGTTCCCGCTGAATAGAATCCAGCCTTGTTAAATTCACGATTTTTATTACATCAATCAATTTATTCAATTGATTGACCACTTGTTCTAATTCCAGCTCATGATCGACAGATACGACGATATTAATGCGCGTTATATCCGGCTCTTCCGTATACCCGGCTGCAATACTTTCGATATTAAAAGCTCGACGACTGATCAATCCTGCTACATGCGTCAACACGCCCGGTCTGTTATCCACTAAAACTGCCAACGTATATTTCATTTCTTATCCGCCCCTATCACCATCTGATCTAATCGCCCGCCAGCCGGTACCATCGGCAGTACATCCTCTGCCTCAGGCAAAGCAACATCTACCAGAACAGGTCCCTCCGTCAAAAGTGCTTCTTTTAACACGTCTTCCAGCTTCTCCGGTTGATGGACACGCAGCCCGCGTACCCCCATCGCTTCAGCTAATTTTACATAATCCGTTTTCCCCTGTAACTGTGAATGACTATAGCGCTTACCATAAAACATTCTCTGCCATTGTGATACCATGCCAAGTACATGATTGTTCATCACAATCACTTTTACTGCGATTCCATAATCAGCCGCCGTGGAAAGCTCCTGACAATTCATCATAATACTGCCATCTCCACTGAATAAAACCACTGTTTTTTCCGGCTTAGCAAGCTTCGCCCCCAGCGCTGCCGGCAGTCCATAGCCCATCGTTCCCAGTCCGCCGGAAGTTACGAATGAACGCGGTTTTGAGAATTGATAAAACTGCGCGGCCCACATTTGGTGCTGCCCTACATCTGTCACGACGATGGTATCATCATCTGTTAAAGCGCTGACTGCCTCAATCACCTGCTGCGGCATAATACAGCCCGCGTCCTTATGATAGGTGAGTGGGACTTCCTTATGCATTTGAATCACTTCATCATGCCATCCTTTATATTGCCCGATAAAATCAACCGGCACTTGCAGGAGCTGATCAACGAATTTTGGTACAGACCATCTTAAATCGCCCAACACTTTATAGTCTACACGAACATTTTTGTTAAATTCCGCTGCATCAATATCAAACTGAACAATTTTTGCCTTCGGTGCAAATTGATCCACCACACCCGTTACACGATCATCAAAGCGGACACCAATACCAATTAATAGATCACAGCTCATCACCGCCATATTTGCCGCATAACTGCCATGCATACCTACCATGCCCAGATTTCCATCATAAGTTGCCGGTATGCAGCCGAGCCCCATTAAACTAGACACGACCGGAATACCGGTTTTTTCTATGATGCTTTGCAAACTTTCCGCCGTATCGGACAAAATTGCTCCGCCACCAATAAAGAGCACCGGTTTTTTTGCTGCCTGCAAAGCATCCATTACCGCATCAAGGGCTTCCATTGATCCCTGTACTTCGCCTGCATAACCTTTCAAGTGAATCGTTTCTGGATACAGATACGCAACTTCTGCTGCAAAAACATCTTTTGCTATATCAATCAGTACCGGTCCTGGTCTGCCGGAACGCGCAATATGAAAAGCTTCTTTTAAAACACGCGGCAAATCCGCTACCTTTTTTACCAGGTAATTATGCTTTGTAATCGGTGCCGTAATTCCGCATATATCAGCCTCCTGAAAAGAATCTTTCCCAATTAAGCCTGTGCCCACTTGCCCTGTAATACAAACCAGCGGAATCGAATCCATGTTGGCAGTTGCAATACCCGTGACTAAATTTGTGCCACCAGGCCCTGAAGTCGCAATACATACACCAACTTTGCCCGTCACACGTGCATATCCGTCTGCAGCATGTACCGCCCCTTGTTCATGCTTCGTTAGAACATGCGGAAATTTCGATTGATACAAGGCATCATACAACGTTAGTACAGCTCCACCAGGATAGCCAAACACGACATCTACATTTTCATTTTTTAAACTCTCTATTACAGCTTGCGCGCCATTGATCTTCAAAAAAACTCGCCCCTTTATTACACATTACAGTCTTTTCACCATATTATATACCAGACTGTGCACTTCTGTCACCAGCTGTTTTTGTAGAAAATAATATTGTATACGAAAAGACAGTATCATTCATAAAGAAGGTGGTTTTATATAGCATTATCCCAATGAGATTCCATAGCCTTATTTAACCGTCGCCATGCTTCATAACGCTTACCATAGGACCTTGCCAAATTTGGATTTGGCTGCATTGGAGTTTTAATTTTTACCGCACACGCAAAGGCTTCTTCATAATTTTTATACAAGCCAGCACCAATTCCGGCAACAAGAGCTGCACCTAAGGCACCGGTTTCATCACAGTCAACAATCTCAACCGGAATCTGCATAACATCCGTAAAGATTTGCGTCCAAGTTCTGCTTTTTGACATACCGCCTGTTAAACGAATCAAATGCACCGGCAAACCAGCAGTTTTTAAAAAATCGATATGATATTTATGGATAAAGGCAATCCCTTCTACAACGGCATAACACATTTCGGCAAACGAAGTATGCGCATCCATTTGAAGAAAAGCAGCCTTTGCGTTTACATGCAAACTTGGCGAAGCAACGTACGGTAAGAAAAATACGCTTACTTGCTCTGGCGAAACACTTTCAATTTTTTCGTTTAATACATCAAACATCGAAATGCCTTTTTCTGCAGCAATTTTTTTTGCGCGATCGCATAACGTCGCTGTAAACCATTCGTAATTTGAAGCCGAAGCCCCAGTATATGAACAATTTAAATATTCACCTTTTTTAATATACGGCATATTAGATGAAGCATCCGGTATAATGTTTGATGAATGCGTTTCATTGATACACCACGACCCTGCAATCGAAGTAACCACCCCATCCTGCACAGCCCCTGCCCCTACTAAACATGCCAAAATATCCATCATTCCAGCAACAACAGGAATTCCCTCACCTAATCCTGTCTCTGCAGCCGCCTTTGCACTGACAGATCCGACGACTTCCTCTGGCTTAGCCGCCATTTTCGGGAGTTTATCAAACATTTCTGAAATCCCGTAAAGCGCCATCAACTCTTTCGAATATTCCATCGTATCCATATCCACCATGAAAGAGCCGCCAAATACATTCAAATCTGTAGCAAACACATTGGTCAATCTATACATAATATAATCTTTAAACATCAAAATACCGCCGATTGCATCATAGATATCCCGCCGATGTTCTTTATACCAGCGTAAAATTGGACCCGGTTCACCTGCAAATAATGTCCCTTTGACGATTTTGTTAATTTTTTCGTAACTTCCGTCTTGCTTATAAAGTTCAATAATTTCATTGGCACGATAATCCTGTGAGAAACAGCCCGGCGCAATTGATCGACCGTCTTTATCTAAAAATGTTATACCATTGCCGAAAGAAGTAACCCCAATGCCAGCTATTGCGTCTGCATGTATGCCCGCTTGTCGGATCGCCTCTCCTATACAGTTCGAAATCAGACGCCACAATTCATCTACATCAAATTCCTCAAAGCCAGCGCCTCGATCCACGTGTATACTTCGCATACTCGGAGTTGATGCTGTTGCTACAACACGACCATGTTTTGTAAAAATAACAACCTTACTTGAAGTACATCCTGCATCTATCCCCATCAAATATCTTTTCATTTTCTGCGTCGCCCCTTTCCAATTACCGTATATCTATCTCTGCATCATGTACCGTACAACCACCATGCTTCACACGAGTTTTTTAGCGCATGAGCATACCGCCAGTTGCATCAAGTGTAATTCCCGTAAGATAGTCCGCTTTGTCAGACGATAAAAATGCGACACTATAGGCAATTTCCTCTGGTTTCGCCACCCGTCCGAGCGGAATGCGTTTTTCATAATAGGCACGTTTTTCTTTGATTGCAGCTCCAACCATCGGTGTATCCATAATTCCCGGTGCTACAGCGTTAACCTGAATCCCGAACGCCGCCATTTCACGTGCCAAAGAAAGTGTAAATGAAACTAAACCACCCTTTGATGCTGCATAATGCGCATGTCCAGTCGTCGAACCATGAAATGCAGCCTGCGAAACAAGATTCACAATCTTGCCTTTCTTTTGATTTGCCAACAAATGCTGTACAAAAAGTTTACACATTACAAAAGGCACAACTAAATTCATATGAAGCGTAGTTGTAAAATCCGCTTCTTCCATATCTACAACATAAGCCTGCGGCCAAATCGCAGCGTTATTAATCAAAATATCCAGCGTCTGATAATGCGACAATGCCAACGAAAATATTGCATCGATGGCTTTCCTCTGCGTTAAGTCGGCTGCGATTCCTATGGCATCCACCGCGTATTGCGCTCGTAAGCAGGCTGCATATTCGACCGCTTCTTGCTGATTTCTGCTTACCACAATTACATTGGCGCCTTCCCCTGCCATAACCTCACAAATTGCGCGCCCCAGTCCTTTTGTTCCACCGGTTACCAGCACATTTTTCCCTCGTAAGCCAAAATCCATAGGTCATCCTCCACTTCAAACATGATTGATATGAAAACGTGACGTTGTTCCATCCAAATAATGAAGCATTTCTTTTGCCAAGAGCTTGGGAGAATTTAAAAATGCATCTACCGTGCCGCCTGCCAAATGCGGCGTTGCCGTGACATTCGGCAAAGTTAACAACGGATAATCTTTTGGCGGTGGTTCCACATCAAACACATCAAGTGCTGCGCCAGTCAATCGCTTAGACTGTAAAGCTTCATATAACGCCTGTTCATCTACAAGCCCGGAACGCGCCGTGTTAATAAAATATGCCCCTGGCTTGACCTGCCGTAAAAATGCAGCATCAATCATCCGTTCCGTCTCTTTATGCAGTCGCATATGCACCGTCAAAAAATCAGCATTTTCAGCAACTTCCTCTAGCGATGCCAATTTAATATAAGTGGGAACTTCTTTGACATAGGGGTCATATCCCAAAATATGCATTTCAAATCCATGCAGCCGCTTTGCCACTTTTTGTCCCACCTGGCCTAACCCAATGATACCTACAGTCTTTTCACTCAGATCCGGCACAGTTGCTGCATTTGTATAATCCCTTACCCAGTATCCCTGCTTGATATTCATATGGCTTTTAGCGATATTGCGGCATTCACAGATCAACATACCCACAGTAAAATCTGCAACTGCCGTTGCATTTCTTCCCGGCGTATGATACACAACGATCCTTTTTTCCGTTGCATAGTCGACATTGACATTTTCATAGCCGCTCCGTAAAATGCCGATCGCTTTCAGATTTTTACAAGCATCGATGACCTTGCGTGAAATCGGGCAAAATTGTGTGATAATGATATCTGCGTCTTGCACTGCGGCAATGATTTCATCCGGCACATCATAAACTTCACTGCCGTTCGTCTCCACTTGTAAATTAATCTGCTGCAATTCTTCATAAGAATCTTGCCGCCAATCTATCGTCTCTACCGTAATACCTCTATCGGCAAAACTTTTAAATCCTTTTTGAATCAACTCTGCTGACAGCAGCAGATCTCCAATTGCCAAAAGCTTCATCTTGCTCTCTCCCATCTTATTTCATACGGTACATAAAAAAACGGTAATAAACTGTAGTTAAACCTACAATTTATTACCGAAATCCAACCGCCTTTCGATATTTACTATTTTGTTGCACTTCATTCCTAATTTCAAAAAACCTCCATAAAGGCTTCTGGTGTCTGCGCGGTTAACAAAGCTTCTACCTTTTTTTCCTGCTTTAACACGCGAAATAATTCTGTCACAATATTGGCATCATGATCCTCGATCGCCAGCATGCAGATGAGCTTCACTTTTCGACCATCTGTATCCCAGACAATGGGCTCTTTCAATCGTAAAAATACAATACAGGAATGATTGACATAAGCAGACATCCCATGGGGAATCGCGATCTCACCTTTAAAATAAGTGGTATTCATTTTTTCACGTTCTTCTACAGATTCGAGATATCCCTTTTTCACGTAGCCATTATTAAATGCCATCACACACATTCGTTCTAAAATTTGTTGTTTCGACGTTAGATCAAAATCCAGTAAAACAAACTCCGCTGTTATAATATTGCCAATCCCCATTGCAGTGTCAGGTTTCAAGATATAATCGAGAAAAATCTTATTATGATTGATAAAATCATTTTCAAACGGAATAAATTTAATTCCTCCGATCCCGGGATTTATTGTCCCAACGATCGCCACAATATGATATTGCTGCTTCAAATCAGCAATTTTTTTATTTAAATTCTCCTCGACCATGCCCAGCGTAAAAATTTTTAAGTTATTGTATTTTGCGGTCAGAACACGCTGAATGTTCTCTGCCATTCCCCGCCCCGTCAAACACATGGTAACAACTGCCGACGGCTTATGTGACTTGCGCTCCGGCACAATTTGAAACTTATATTTTAAATTCACCAGCTCATAATAAATATCGTCCAGATCTTTCTCTTCTACATAAACCTTTCTCACTGCTTCTAATACAGTGAGAATGTCAATACGATCTATCGTACGCGTCTTTATTCCAGTTCTTTTATAAATCACGTCGCCGACATTTACCAAAGAGCCCATATCTACTAAGAATAAAATGCCTTTTCCAGTATCAAGAATCTTCGCAATCTCGATTGTTTTTTCAAATATTTTAGAAGGATTTACCGCGAGAGGCATATCAATGGCCACTGGGAAGTCCACATTCATGAGTTCATGTACTACTTTTACCATCTCTGTCGCTATTTTTCCATGACACATCACGATAATTCCTATTTTATTGTTTTTTTGTTTGGCTTCAAGCAACTTTTTAATATACATCGCCATGAAACTTATTTCATCATCTGGAATCTGAATCTTTTCTCTATCTTCAATTTTTAAAGCCAACTGACAGGCTAGTTCGTATTCTTCTTTCATACTTTCCCTAATATACACAGAATTCGGATTGATAATTTCTACCTTAAACCGTATCCTCTTGATCGCTTCATTGATATGAATCGCCAAGTACAAGATGATATTGCCATTGATCGTGCTTTGCGAATACTTTTCCCTTAACTCCAAAACAAATTCTTTAAGAAGCGCAAGCACGGTATCTTTTACAACATATTTCAAATTATCCAGGCAGTTTACATCATATTTCGCATTGCCATCAAAATCTATCATATTAAAATTTTTAATAATAAACGTCCACATAATTTTTTCAATTTCGTTGTTTGTTAAATCTAAATTTTTAAGTTCTTGATATTTTTTTTCTATTTTTTGATAAATATCCTCCGGCATAGCGTATTTTGTTTCTTTTACCATCGGATATTCTACGATTTTGTCATTAGGATCGTTTTGTGGAATTAAAAGTTTATCTTTGATTAGGCTATTTAATTCCGAAATATCATACGTATCAACGCTGACATCTTCACTAAAAAAATTATTGTACAAAATTTCATTAAGCCCGATATCAATTTCATTTTTTTCTGAATTGATCTTATCAATATACGCATTCGCACAGGTGACTTGTATTTCACTTTTAATCTGACCGATATTTCCCTGATAGTTTTTTAATACAAAGGATTTGATAATTTTCTTGCTTAAAAAAATTTTAGAATTAATTCGATTTGCCTCTGCCTGAAAAAAAGAATAAATCAACTGTACCTTCTCACTGACAGAACGATGTTCGAGCGCCGGCATTGAAATAATCATCGGAATTCTACGCCGAAAACTCGTAAGCAAAGTTGATTCTATATCCTCCGTAGTTGCTCCGATGAAAAAAACGCGAACTTTTCTTTCTCCAGAGGTTTCTCCTAGTCTTCTAAATGTCCCCTTATCTAAGAGTGAAAAAAGAATTTCTTGCCCTTTGGGCGGCAGTCTGTGTATTTCATCCAAAAAAAGTATATTATGATCCGCTTTTTCTACCAATCCTTCTGTATCTGTATCTGCACCAGTAAAGGCACCTTTTTTATAACCATATAAAATAGAAAGTAATAACTGTGGATTATCTGCATAATCGGCGCAATTCAATGCGATAAATGGACTATTTTCAGCAATGATTTTTTCTTGCATGGCATATTTATGCATATATTCAACAAACAGTGTTTTTCCCGTTCCGCTTTCTCCTATAATGAGTGTCGGCAAGCCAAACGGTGGATATCGTACCGAAGCTTTTGCCTGCTTAATACAATTTTTCAGACTTCTATCATAGCCAACCAGATGATGAAAGATATCCGGTTTTTCTGCTTGCAACTGACCAATTGGAGCTTTTTGCAATTTGCATTCAGTCTCATAGTTTGTAAGTGCTCTATGAATATACGAGATGGAAACATCAAAACCATGCTTAGCAAGTTCCATGCTTACTTGTTTGGCATTTATTTTGCTGTTTTTCTGCTTTAAAGCCTCTATAATATGAAAAATTGCGATTTTCTTTCGCTCTCTTGAATTGGGAATTTGCAATTCATTTCGAACATTGGTCACCGTCTCTCGTAATACAGAAATTTTCCGAGCGATTTCTTCATCGCTCAAGGGTTGCGTAATATCTTCACGTTCAATAATTTCTTTGATTTTATTTAAGGTATTTGCATTCATGGTATTTCCACCATCCCTACTATATCTTGAATCCACGCGTACCTTGTCCGAATTGAAAAAGTATCCCGACGTCATTTCTGATTGTAATTATACTATACCTTATACAACCCAGCTATCAAATATTTGCTGCCAATCCATCCATAGTTTTACCTACAAGCACAATAACGGCTAAGTGCATCCGAATTTTTATATTTTCTCCAATCAAAGCCTAAAAATTCCGTTGCACTCACCGTCTCTTCACTGTATCAGCTCTTTTAACATCAACCTAACTGCAAGATCTTCGACATGAAAATTTGCTGCGCTTCTTCCTTAGATGCAACATGATATAAAGCTTCTAAATTTTCTTCATACTTACAATAATTCACGATATTTTTTAAATAATTTAGATGCTTATTCTCGCCTTTCAAGGCCAGCAAAAAAATAACGCCTGCCTCTATTTTCGTCTGATTATTTTCCATTGTATAAAACTCGACTGGATTTTTGCAGATACACAAAATAACAGCTGGACGCAATACATTTTCAGCTTCCGAATGCGGCACAGCAATGCCAATCGGCTTTGTATTCAAACCCGTAGGAAACACACGCTCTCTAGCAATCGTAGCCGCAGCATATTGATCATTTACAAAATCTTTTTCTTTCAAATAGTCCGCAATATGCGCAATTACTTCTTCTTGTGTATTTAAATTTTCGGCGATTAATACATCATAATAAATTCCATCCACTACGCGATTCATAAGATTCCCCCCTTGAAAAATACGTTAAAATCCAAATACAAAACCAAACGCTTGATATACAAGTACGACTAACGGAGTTCCAGTTGCGTCCCAAGCAGAGATTGTACCTTGCGCAACATCATATTTCATCGTTCCAGCCAAAGCCGTCATTGGTGCAGCCATCAAACTTGCACCCCAGCAGAATAAACAAATAATAATGGATTCTACGATGATATTATGAAAAATATTGCCCTCTGTAATTGCGTTTACTGCGGCACTTTCCCAAAGAACGATGATGAGACTCACGGTGGCAATCATTTGATTACCCGGAAGCGCAAGAGAAATCAATAATGCGATTGGATACATAATTAAAGTTGTCGGCGTAACGGCTGCATGACCAATTACCGTTGAACAATCCAGGGCAATCCGAACGTCATCGCGTTTTAATCTGCTCGTAAGTGCCTTTTTCGCAACTCGAATTACCGGGAACCAGCCTTCGACAAGAATGGATGCCATTTTAGGCAAAAGTAAAAATGCCGCTGCCATTTTAACACCCAATAAAAGTGATCCCATAACGCCGATTTGACTTAAGGCTCCGATAAAGATTCCGACGACAGCCCCCATGACTGTACTTTCTCCTAATATTCCGAATTTTCCCTCTATTGTTTCTGCATTTAAATTAATATCTTTCAGCACGGGAGTTCTTCTCAACAACCAAACTAAAGGAATGGCGATACAGGCTTGAAATGAGAAATGACTACCATGCGGCCACGATCCACCTGGTGGAAATCCATTGATTTTTTCAATATACGGTGCAGCAATATCGGCTGCTTTTAAATCAATTACTAAAAATATAATAACCGCTAAAGTAGCAATCCAGAAATTGTTGGATGCGACGCCAATCAAGCCGCCTAACAACATCGCCCGCCAAGTATTAAACACATCTACATATAAAGTATCGGTAAATCTTATATAAACCAAAAATACATTCAATATCAAAAATAACAGTACACCAAAATATCCATAGGTATTACCAAATGCATAACTTAAACAGCCCCACCCGATATCAATCACACTTTTACTAAATCCATATACTTGAATGATATTGTTTACAGGACCGATCATCGCCTGCTGGATTAAACTAACGATCAGCATAATCCCCTGCAGCCCGATGGAAACTTTGATCGCACCAAGCACCGCCTTTTTAAACGGTACCTTTACAATTGCAGCGATGATAAGAAAAAGACCAATGATGGTTACCGAAGAATCGAATCCAAAAAAAGCGGATAGAATATCAGTTACTTCATTTACTATATTCATTTTTTTACTCCCCTCTTAGCAATACATACTTAGCCTCACCTTGTACATGACTCTATTCATTTAATAGCGCTATTAAACTGAATTTATAAATTATAAACTTTTTACAACAGATACAATCTCACTCAATGCTTTTTCCGCAGCAGCATCATCTAACATGATACCCAAAGCTCTTACCATAGGCGTTCCTTCCACAGCCTTAATTTCGACCGTCGTCACAACCAAGTCTGCTTTACCAATCTGTTCTTCAAGATCTGTAACACGGCAGATCAAAACTTTCACATTTTTGATGTTCTCCGCTTTCATTCTGTCTTCAATTTCTTCTTTTAAATAATTTGACGTACAGATACCTGCTCCGCAGCAACATAATATCGTAATATTGTCTTTCATTCCTTCACCCCCTCTGCCTATTTATAATTGCAAATACCGTGCCAATTACACTCAAAGGATTTTTCCCCGCTTAAATACTAGCGCTACATCAAACCGGTTTGCTAAAATTACAAACTGCCACAAATTCCTCTGTAAAATTACAATAAAAAACTTTTTTGTAATTTTAACAAACTCAGTTCCTACAATTATTTCGCTTTGCCATCCGAACTTAATAGTAGCATTTTCTCTCTAACCACCTGTTTCATCGCTTTTAAAGGTTCTGCATACGCTGTACAAGGCCACACCGCCATATGCTCCTTTTGATTCAATTCTTCTTTTAACGTCGTGAAAAAAGCTGTGAGCATTTCCGAGAATATATTTAATTTACAAATACCCAAAGCAACGGATTTTTTAATTGCCTCATCCGGTGTTCCCGATCCTCCATGCATAACCATTGGTACACTTGATTTTTCATTTAAAACAGCCAATCTGTCAAAGTGCAGTTTTGGCTCCTTCACATAAATTCCATGTGCCGTACCAACCGCAACCGCCAGAGCATCCACACCTGTCTTTTGAATGAAATATTCCATTTCACTCGGATCCGTCAAAAAGTCATCCGGATTGTCAAATACATCCGTCTTCTCTTTTTTAATCCCCGTCTCAGAATTTCCAACAATCCCGTCTCCAACATGTCCAAGCTCTGCCTCTACCGACACATCAAATTTGTGGGCATATTCTACAACTTTTTTTGTCAATTCTATATTCTTTTCCAATGGCAAAATCGAGCCATCAAACATAACTGAGGTAAATCCATTATCTATGCATTTTTTTATAAAATCAAGATCTGTTGCATGATCTAGATGCAAACAAACTGGAACTTGTGCTTTTTTTGCCATAGCACTTAAAGTTTTCGTCCAATAGGTTAACCGGTCTCCTTCTAAATCTACCTTTAATCCCATTAAAATAACCGGCGCTTTCAATTCCTCTGCTACTTCTACAACCGCCATTGCCATATCCAGATTGCTTACGTCAAAGGCCCCAACTGCATATTTATTTTTTCTTGCATCCTCTAAGATCGTCTTCAAATTTACCAAAGCCATTTTAAACGCCTCCAAACTTTATTTTTCCTTCAATCTTTATCTTTTTATGATCTTCAGCTGTCTAGCCGCCATAAAAAAATTCGACGAAAACAAGCTGGAGGGATATATTCCTCCTGCCTGTTCGTCGAATTCTATGCCACGATTCAACTTGTTTATTTTGTTGTTAATCGCCACAATTCCTTAGAACTTGTGGTAATTCCAATAACACCCGCCTTTTTCGCAGCTGCTATCATTTCTATATTTTCTACGAAACCGCCTAAAAATACAGGCACATTTTTTGCTTTTTTGATTTGTTCAATAAATTTTAATCCATAGAATCCCGGACGTACCTCTATAAAATCACACTTTGAATCAGCCAATGCTTTTAACGAATCATCTAGAGACTTAGAATCCATTAACGTAACCCGATGCATAGTCTCTAGTCCAATGCCCTTGATCATATTCAGTTTTGCCGTACTCGAACAAATCACCATATCGACAGAATACAAATTTTTCAACAGATGTATACCGATCTTGTCCAAATTCAAACCGCCGATCAATTCAGCATTTACCACTACTTTCTTATTTGCTTTATGGCACATATCTACAAATGATTTTAAATTTCCAATATGAATTTCACTCAATAATACATAATCATTATGAAGTGTCAATGCATACGATAAATCTTTCACCATTCGAATAGAAGGAATTACGATAAATTTATCGTTTTTCATATTCATAAAAACATTCCACCATTTTTCACAAGATTCTTTCACTTATGGTCATAAACAAACGGATTTTTTAGCCGCCTATTCGTGTAAATTATAACATGCAAGGTATCGTGCCGCAACAAACTCTATGGATTAAAAAAGCCTTAATTTCTTACGTTTTGCATCGGTAAACCTTGCAAATAATTTTTAAGATCTTCATAGCCGATTTCAACAGAATTACGCATCGTATCACAAGAAGTACCTGCTAAATGTGAGGTAAGCGTAACGTTATCCAATTGAAGGAATGGGCTGTCTTTTGGCAGAGGTTCTTCATCAAATACATCAATTGCCGCCCCGCCAATAGATTTCGTTTGCAATGCCTCAATCAAAGCCGCCGTATCTACAATACCAGCACGTGCTGTATTTATGAGATATGCAGTAGGTTTCATCTGGTCAAATTCTTTTTTCCCAATGAACTTTGCAGTCTTTTCCGAAAGGCGAATGTGTACCGATACAAAATCCGATTGCGCCAGTAGCTCTTCGAAGGTGACTGCTTTATACCCTGCATCCTCTATTACTTTCTTATCCATGAACGGATCATATACAATTACATTCGAGCCAAATCCTTGTAACCGTTCAATCACGCGTCGGCCGATATAACCAAACCCGATTATGCCCACCGTACAAGCTCTCATATCATGGATATATTCCTGATTGGCGAATTTTTTACACCATTTTCCCTCTGCGATCAACTTATGCGCACGCGCAATATTTTTGTTTTCAGCGATCATCATACCGACGGTAAAATCCGCTACTGCATGCGCACTGCGCCACGGTGCATTAATTAACTTAATCCCACGTTTCGTTAATTCTTCCACATCTGCATTTTCATACCCACCACGCAATACTGCAGCTACTTTCAAATTTTCACAAGCAGCAATGACTTCCCGATTAATCGAAGCAACGTGAACCACAATAATATCCTTGTCTTTACAAACGTCCAGCAGAGGTTTGTACGTAGGTGCTGCATCAACACCACCCAATTCAATTTGCAGCATACGATCCGTAATCGGACCCATTGCATACATATCTTGATCTTCGATCATACTGACCTCAGCACCATATTGCTCTAGTTCATACATTTTCTGCATCAATTCCGGAGTAATACCACCATCAGCCACAAGTAAGATTTTTGTTTTTTTCATCTTCTCCCTCTCCCTCTTAACCGCATAATTTTATTTGCCGCCCACATATATTGACTGCAAATTTTATATAAAAAGCACCTGCAAAGCAACTACTTTTATATTTACGAATAAAAAAAATTCGACTAAAAGCTATTCGAAACGAATAGCCTCTAGTCGAATTCATATCTCAATTCAACGTATTACGATATTTTGTTGTAATTTTAAATGCATACTATTTTGTTGTCATTGATTATGCTTTGATTATATATGCTTTTCCTTATTCCTGTCAATATGAATTCTGAAAATTCCAATTGTTACATCGTCACACCATTTTTCCAAATTGTAATTTCGTGAAATTCCATTTCTTCCGCTTTGCCTTTTTATACGGGAACAACCGCTATAATATCTCATGTAAATGCACCTATGTGAAACCATCCCATCTTAAAAATATAAATTATTCACATTTATATTCATCTAAAATATATTTAACAAAAGTATCCACTGTTGGGTGTTCCAACGAGCTATCTTTATAAATTAAGCAGGTATTTCTTGAGATAATACTTCCATTTTTCCCTGTCGCTAAACAACTGAATAAAGCACGCTGATTTTTTAAGCAGATTTCCGGAATCAGCGCCCATCCTAATCCATTGGATACCATTTGCAGACAAGTTTCTCGATTATGAACCTTTATAACTCTAGGAGAACAAGAAAAATGCTCCTTCCACCAATTTTCCCATTCCAGCTTTGCTTCTATACTTGCATTATATTGAATCCACGGCTGCGACGGCAAATCATCCATACGAATGGGTTGTAAAGAAACAAGACAAACAGGCTCTTTTTGAAGAAAATGCACTTTACCCAACCAAGACCTTTTTTCTCGCAAAATTGCCACATCAACTTCATCTTTTTCCAAGAGAGAAACGAGTTGCGAACTTAGCTCCGTTTTTAAATTAATTTCAATTCCAGGAAAACGCTCTTTAAATTTTCTGATTAAAGGCGAAAGTTTGTATTGCGCAAATATGTGAGAAACCCCCAGCTGCAAAGTTCCATGGACGGTGGCTTCCATACTTCCGACATAATCTTTTGTCAAAGCAATCATATCCAGCATTTTCTCTGCGCATTGGTGTATATATTCACCTTGTGCAGTTAAAACCGACCCGTCAGAATGTCGATTTAATATTTTAACTCCAAAATCTGTTTCTAGCCTTTTCAACCGATAAGTAAGCGATGGCTGTGAAATGTAAAGACGAGCAGCTGCTTTTGTGATGCTGCCTTCTTCATAAACCATTTTTAAAGCGATTAGATCATTGGTATTCATTCCTCTTGCTCCTCCAATCGATATAAAATAACTCTACAGCCTTTTTGGAAATCACCATTCTTCTATAATAATTAATTATACTACTATAAATCATCGCATTCACCAAGAAATTTTTACACCTTATAAAATATACGTTAAATTTCATTATTTTGTAATTTATTTACACTGTTTAGCGATAAAGGTTTGAACATCTAGATTATATCGAAACAACAACTTACTCTTGTGAAAGTTCCTCTTTCAATGACAAAGGGGTCGTATAAAAACTATACGGCCCCTTTGCCAAATTAAACACGCATGTTCAATCCAATCGAACAACTGTTAACTATTTATAAACTATATTTTAATTTGTGCTAAAAATACTGTCAATAGAATTCATCACAAATTAACTTTATTTCTATAAATTTATTTAAATGCTAATCACCGCTGAAACAAATACAACGATCTACAAATTCTGTCTCCATAGTTATTTTTCTAAAATAGCGTACAACTTTACCAATTGCTCTTCACGTCACTTAGCGCATATAGAATAAATTTATGCCCCCCCTTTTTAAATCTTCTATTTCTTTTTCTTGAAATAACCATACTATAATTTTAATCAATAATAAGATAATTTCACTTATTATATAGCGTTTTACTGTAAAGGGGCGTGGCTATCATGATCGCTGTATAGAATGCCTTACACGTATTTACTTTCAGAAAGAAAAAGAAGGAGAAGTTGCTCTATGAATGTATTACTTGCAATTGCAGTTATCGGTTTAATTGGCTGGCTGGTTATAAAAAAATATAAACCCCAAACTGTGTTACTGCTAGGCGGCATTATCTTAATGCTGCTAGCATATGTTATGGGCTACACAACGAAATTCGTACCAGATAAATTTGCTACAGGCTTTTTCTTTTTTGACATGTTTGAGCACATTAATCAGTTAGCTACTAAAGATGTTGCCGGGCTGGGCTTAATGATTATGTCTGTTACCGGCTTTGCTAAATACATGGATCACATTGGTGCGAGTTCATCATTGGTATACCTTGCAATGAAACCCTTAGGACGTCTCAATGCACCTTATCTTGTCATGTCTTTGAGTTTTTTGCTATGCATGTTCATGGCATTATTTATTCCAAGTGCTTCTGGCTTAGCGATGTTGATGATGGTTACGGTATTTCCCATCCTGGTAAAGGTAGGTATCAGCCGTATAGCAGCTGCTTCTATCGTAAGTACAGGGCATCTATTGGATATTGGGCCTGCTTCAGCCACCAGTCTATTAATTGCTAAAACCTCTGATATCAGTGTGAATCAATATTTTGCCGACTATCAAATTCCCGTCTATATCACGACTGGCATCTGTGCTGCTTTGGCTCACTATTTCTGGCAGAAATATTTAGATCGCAAAGAAAGTGAAAAATACTCCGGAGATCAGAATTTTGAGGCCGTCATTTCAGAAAATCAAATGAAAGGCATGGCGCCGCCCGGTCCTGTTTATTATGTTATTTTACCACTATTACCACTCGTATTCTTACTTGGTTTTAGTGAATATGCCATTGCAACAATAAAAATGAATGTTGTATTAGCTATGTTTTTAAGTTTATTTATCAGTATGCTTTGCGAATTTATTAGACTCTGGGACTTTAAAAAGGTTTGTGCAAGTATTCAAATCTTCTTTAAAGGCATGGGTGAGCAATTTACAATGACCGTAACGCTTATTATAGCCGGTGAAACGTTCGCCTATGGCTTACAATCTATCGGTGTCGTCGATGCTGTTGTGAAAGGCTCTCAAGGAATGGGCATCAGCGCATCATTCATCACACTAGGTATTGTCTCTATTATTACAATGTTTAGTGTCATTATGGGCTCCGGTGTAGCACCTATGTTTGCTTTTACACCTTTAATTCCAAACATCGCAAAAGGATTAGGAGAAAATCCTGCGGTAATGCTGCTTCCAATGCAAAATGCCTCTAGCTTAGGGCGCATTATTTCACCAATTAGTGCCGTCATGATTGCCGTAGCCGGCATTGCCAACGTATCAACCGTCGAATTAGTCAAACGCAACTCCGTACCTGTTATATTATCGTTACTGGTATCGACGATTTGTACTTTCATATTTAATTAAACTCATAAAAATATTGCACTTAAAATTCAAACAAAGTTTAGCTATTTAATAATCATTCAAAGGAGTGTGTATTATGATATGTGTTCCGAAATATTTATTTGATTTAGATATTTCCAAAGAAACGTTAATGGAACATGTCGCAAAAATCTCTAGTTGGGCTAGAATCGCTGGTTCGGAAGAAGAAGCAAACTCATTCGAATATATAAAAAAACAACTTGAAGCGATCGGTGCGGAAGTAACATACCTGCACCACGATGCCTATATTAGCCTTCCAGAATCCGCGTCACTACAAATCGGTAAAACTTCATTTCCTTGTCAAACCCATTCAATGGTTCCTTCAACAGACCCAACAGGACTGCAAGCAGAAATTGTATATGTTCCCGGTGGGAAATCTCAATTATCCCAGGAAAATATCCAAGGGAAGTTGGTCATGATTGATGGAAGAGCTGTCGCAGAACCAGTTTGGATCTCGCAAGATCTGGGTGCTGCAGGTGTGATATTTATTTCTGGTGAGAATATCCATGAGATGTGTATTTCAAAAGTTTGGGGCTCCCCGACAAAAGATGAACTGGAGCAGCTTCCTAAAATTCCTGTCATTTCAATCACACAAGCAACCGGAGATTTAATTAAAAAGAAAATTTTCGATACCCCATCTACAGCCACTCTTATTACGTCAGTAAAAACACACTGGTGTCAGATTCCACTTTTAACGGCTGAAATAAAAAGCACACTTAATCCAGAAAAATTCGTTATGCTTTCAGGTCATGTGGATTCATGGTACTACGGGGCAACCGACAATGCTGCCGCTAATTCGGTAATGCTGGAAATAGGCAGAGTAGCAGCCCAAAATAAAACGAAACTTCATCGTACATTACGTCTTGTTTTCTTTTCCGGTCATTCACAAGGGCGCTATGCCGGTTCAGCTTGGTATGCTGATCATTTTTGGGAAGATCTGCATCAGAATTGTTTCTTAAATATCAATGTAGATGTTCTTGGTTGTAAAGGTGCTGAAGATGTCACCAGAGCAGTAACCATGGCTGAAACAAAAGACGTCATTGTGGATGTCGTCAAAACAATTACAGGTGCAGAATTTAAGGGAAAACGTTATGCCAGACATGCCGATCAATCATTTTGGGGCGCAGGAGTTTCATCTGCACTCGCATCATTTTCCAAACAGGTAGTAAAAAATCAGAAAAACGGCGCATTTGTTCAGCCCGCTGGCGGTCCAACGGATCTCGGCTGGTGGTGGCATACACCACACGACACACTGGATAAAGTTGACGCTGACAATTTATTAAGAGATGGTCGAATTTTTGCCGCTATTACCTTAGATTTCTGTTTTAGATCGATTATTCCCCTTGATTATCGCAGCTCTGTAGAAGAGTTAGAAACGATTTTACAAGATTGGCAGGCACAAGCTGGTGAACTCTTTGATTTAAGTACACCGATCCATAGAATTAAATTACTTAAAGAAGAGGTCAAACGCCTATACTTAGTTGCACCCAATGAAAGTATTGACAATGATAGTATCAAGAAATTTAATGCCACGTTATTGAAGCTCGGGCGTATTCTTGTTCAACTCAACTACACCCAAGGCAAGATCTTTGAAAATGATAGAGCAATTTCTCAACCGCCAATGCCCTCTCTGGCTCTTATAAAAGAATTAAGAACAGCTGATGAAAATAAAAGAAAAGTACTCTTAACAGAATTGGTACGACGTCAAAATTACGTATCCTACGCCTTGGAACAAGCAATGCAAATCGTCCAGAACTTTCTTCGGGAATAATCCTAATCATATCTTTTGAGAATAGGAGATCGATTATTATGAAAAATACAATCGAACAAGAAATTAACAAAATTCAAGAAGAACTCTTAAATTTAAGTCATACGATTCATCAAAATCCTGAAATCCGGTTTCAGGAGAAAAAAGCTGTGAAATGGCAGACACAGCTGCTAAAAAGTCATGGATTTAGTATAGAGACACCTTTTGCAGGATTAGACACTTCTTATAAAGCAACGATTAAAGGACATGGCAATGGTCCTCGTGTTGCTTTTTTAGCTGAATATGATGCACTTGAGGGTGTGGGACATGGATGTGGTCACAATATGATTGCTACGATGTCTGTCGGCGCCGCCATCGGACTGTCTAAAATTGCAGACAAAATTGATGGTGAAATCATTGTACTAGGCTGTCCAGCAGAAGAAAGCGGCAAAGGAAAAGTCGTTATGATCAACAATGATGGCTTCGAAGGTATCGATTATGCTATGATGATTCATCCATCTACGAGAAATCTGATTGGAAGAGGTGGCCTGGCAGCTGTTGTACTGGATATTGAATTTCAGGGAAAGGCAGCGCATTCTAAGGAACCTGCTGAAGGCATTAATGCACTGACTGCCATTATTAAAACTTTTAGTGGGATTGATACTTTACGACAAGTTTGGAAAGATGATGCACGAATCAATGGCATTATCACCGCTGGAGGTATAGCCCCTAATATTATTCCTGAATATGCGGCTGCTCGTTTTACAGTTAGAGCAAAAACCAGTGCATATCTTTCAAAAATGATAAAAGATATTGAAAGAGTGGTTGAAGCTGCAGCAATGATCACCGGAGCAAAACCACAAATCAAATCTGGGTTAATGTCTACCGAGCGCTATTCAAATGCATTGATGGGGAATCTCTTCAAAGACAATATGGCTATGTTAGGAGAAGTGATGCAACATCCGCCGAAAGGATTATCCGTTGGTTCCTCGGATATCGGTAACGTATCTATGATTATACCTACGATTCACGAATATATCGCAATTGCTCCTACTACAGTTAAAAACCATACAAAAGAATTCGCACAAGCCGCTCGATCGGAAAAGGCTGATGAAATGCTCCTAAAAGGAGCTAAAGGGCTAGCAATGACTGCACTAGATATATTTTCAAGCAAAACATTGCAAGAAGAAATATACAGCGAGTTTAAAAATACGGTATTACATGAATAACACATTCAATTAAACTAAAATCTTGCTGAAGATCACCACCAGCAAATAATCGATGAATATTAGACGCCAACAGAGCCTATAAACTACAAAAGTTTATAGGCTCTGTTTATTTCACTTATCTTAAGTAAAATTTATCTTTTTTTACATCGTCACACCATTTTTCCAAATTGCAATTTCATGAAATTCCATTTCTTCCGCTTTGGCTTTTTGTCCGGAAGCAACCGCTATAATATAGTCTACCAATGCATCCCGCAATAGGTTCATCTCTTGTCCATTCACTAAACTTCCGGCATTAAAATCAATCCAATTTTGCTTACGCAGAGATAACGCATGATTTGTGGAAATTTTTACAGTTGGTACGACGGTGCCCCAAGGCGTACCCCGCCCGGTCGAAAAAAGAATCAATTGACAGCCGGCTGCTGCCAGAGCAGTCGTAGACACAGCATCATTGCCCGGTCCCTGCAAAACCTGTAATCCTTTTTTCTCAACGCATTGCCCATATTCGAGTACATCCACCACTGCAGCTCTGCCGCCCTTTTGCACACACCCTAAAGATTTATCTTCAAGGGTTGAAATCCCTCCTTTTTTATTGCCGGGAGAAGGATTTTCATATACCGTCTGATGATGACTTTCAAAATAGTTTTTGAAAGAATTGATTAAATCCACCATCTTGTGAAACACCTGCGCATTTTGTGACCGATTCATCAGCAGCGTTTCCGCGCCAAACATTTCGGGCACTTCCGTCAATACAGCTGTCCCGCCGCTGCCGACAAGAAGATCCGAAAAGGTACCAATCAATGGATTGGCCGTAATTCCCGACAGACCATCTGACCCACCACATTTAAGCCCAACGACCAATTCCTCAAATGGACACAATGTTCGCCGACTTTGTCCTGCATAAGTAAATAGTTCTTTGAGAAGATTTTCAGCCGCCGCAAATTCATCTTCCGCTTCTTGGGCGACAATAAATTTAACGCGTTTATCATCATATTCCCCTAATACTTGTTTGAATACCTCGACGTTGTTATTTTCACAGCCCAATCCAACGATGAGTACCGCTCCAGCATTAGGATGTTTCACGAAATCTGCTAAGATTTGTTGCGTTGCTTCTTGATCCTCACTCATTTGCGAGCAACCATAAGGATGCGTAAGCGCAATACAATCGTCGACATGCGCGTATTGACCAAGCAACTTCTTCCCAGCCTGTGCCAAAAGCTGCACAGTGCGATTTACGCAACTTACCGTCGGAATAATCCATACTTGATTGCGAGTGCCTACCTTCCCATTATTGCGTCGATATCCTTGAAAGACTCGTGCTTGCTTTGGCAGTATCGGTACAGCTACGGGCTCATATCGGTACTCTTTTTTTTCATCGAGTTTTGTCACGATATTATGCGTATGAACCCAACTACCTTTCTCTATAACCATGCTGCTGCTGCCAATTGGAAAACCGTATTTTATAATATCTTCTTGCGATCCAATCTTTTGCAAAGCAAATTTATGTCCACGAGGAATCGTCTCTGTTAAGAGGATACTTTGACCTTGAAGCCTAACCTCTGACCCTTTTTTTAAATCCCGTAAAGCAACTGCTACTGTATCCTCCTCATGGATATGCAGTGCATCGACTGTCTGCACTTCGCAAATCCGCGCCATTACTGCCGCTATCCCCTTCCGATCCATCTCAAATAAAAATCCGCCAATCTGCTCTGTCATTTCTTTGCAGACACTGGAGTCCTTTTTCCACAATTTTTGACTTTTTAATACCGCCTGCGCGACCTGATTCGCTGACACAAGTGTACCTTCATACATCTGCCAAGCCTTACGCATTGCAACAACGGCTGCGGCATCATCAATTATTTCGTATATTTCGCTGCCACGCTGTCCTTGTACGAGATTACCCGCACCTCGGTCATTTTTATAAAGCATGATATAAGCAGCAAAAGAAAACAATAATCTTTCCGGGCAAGCAGAAAATTTTTCAATATATGCTTCAATAGACGGAATCACCCTTGTATAAAATTTTGAAGATGAATTCAACAAAATACTTAACAGATAATGTGTAATAAATGGGTTTTGAAAACGTTCTATTACTGCATCGGCAAATGACGTTAACATACCGCCATCCAAATCAATCGAAGGGATGATTTCTTTATATACCGTCTGCCGGACAAACTTTCCTGCAATTGGATCCGCCATCATTGCCCCAACTGTATCTATTCCCGCTAAAAAAGCGGCTGGAACACTTGCCGTATGTGCACCGTTTAAAATTCGCACTTTCCGCTTACGATAGGCCGCAATCTCTCGTTCAATCACGACATTTAAACCAATCTTGGAAAACGGGAGCTTTTCTTCAAGTGATGCATCACCTTCAATGGCAAAAAAGTGAAATACTTCACCACAAACCATGAGCTGATCTTCATAGCCAAGTTCAGCGACAAATTTATCGGCATTGGCCTTCGGATAACCACTAACAACACGATCAACGAGTGTATTTAAAAACAGATTATGTTCTTCAATCCACTGTTTAAAGCCCATCGGTAGCTTCCAATCGCTGCAATATCGCAATACAAGCTTTTTCAATACTGTACCATTTTCCTCCAACAACTCACAAGGAACAATCAGCATGCCTTTATCTGCCGCACCCTGAAAAAATTTATAACGATGATATAGATAAAGTGTTAATTTCCCCGGGTAGGATAGTGGCGGCTCCATATCCGCCGTATCTTTCGAATCGTAGGGCAGCCCTGCTTCTGTTGTATTTGAAAAAACATAAGAAATCTCCGGATTTTCTGCACATTTTAAGCAATCATGCCAATCCTTATAGGGATTGATTCCTCGGCTTACAGATGTAATAATCTCCCTTTCATCGACAACCTGACCGTCTTTTATTCCTTGCAAAATCGTTGTATATAGACCATTTTGTGCATTGAGTTTGTCGACAACTTTACCATGCGGCGTTGGTTGCACCGCAACAATGCGTCCATTGAACAAACCTTTTTTATTCAACTGATGGATCATCCAATCAACAAATCCCCGCAGAAAGTTGCCCTCACCGAACTGAATGATTTTCTCCGGCAAATCACTTTCTAAATTCTTATTATAAGACAAATTTAACTTTTTCATTATGCAACCTCTATTCTCCGTTTCCAGATAAAGTTTGGCCTCCACTTTTAAAACAAGGTTCCGGTTCAATTGCTTTCAATTCCGTCAAATAAAAACCATATGTAATTGCACCGACTAGACAAGCTGCCCCGGAAACAACCAATGCCGTACCAAAATTTCCGCTGCTGCTAATCAAATATCCCGTAATAATCGGGCCAAGAAAACCACCGATATTGGATGCACAATTTTGAATTCCACCCAAAACAGATGTCATATTACGCGGTGCAACATCACCAGGCAGTGACCATAAAGCCGCACCGGCAAAAGCTAACCCTGCATAAGAAATACATAGTAAAAACATTGCCACCGCATTCGACTCTACAAGCCCAGCAAACGTAACAGAAGTCGCCAAAAGCATGCCGATGACAAGATTGGTTTTTCTGGCTTTCGTTAAATTGCCCGTCTTTTGATACGTATAATCCGTAAACCATCCACCAAACCATTGGCTTAAAATCCCGCACAACGGTGGCAGCATCGCCATCCACCCCATCGTTGTCAATTGCATCCCACGGTCATTGACCAAATACGTCGGAAACCAAGTAATAAAAAAATACACTGCATAATTCAAGCAAAAGAAGCCAATGCACATTGCTTTTACATTACGATACTTTAATAATTCATACCATTTCATTGGCTGGGTTTTATCTATTCCCTCTTTTTTCACTTGATTATCACGAATATACCGCAGTTCCAATTCATTAATGAATTTATGTCTTTCCGGATCATTATAATACGCCAGCCATGCAACCGCCCAAACCAATCCAATCGCGCCGCAAACAATAAAAGGAACTTGCCACCCATACGCCATTACCATCCAGGCAACCAACGGCATCGCAAACGCTGTACCGAATTTACTGCCACTGTCAAACAAGGCCGTCACTTTTCCGCGTTCATTATCGGGGAACCACTTCGCTGTAATTCCAGCATTACAAGGATACACCCCGGCTTCCCCCATCCCCATAAACAATCTGGCTCCAATGAGACCACTGATGGTTCTTGCGCCAGCGGTTGCCGCCGTTGCCAAAGACCACCAAACAACAGCTACGGCAAGACACAATCGCTGGCCAACGCGGTCTGCCAGCCACCCTGTTGGAATTTGGAACAACGCATAGCTTAAGAAAAACATCGACATAACCCATCCCATATCCGTCGAAGTCAGATTCAGTTCTTTCATCATCGTTGGTGCAGCCGCAGACATAACTGTGCGATCCAGATAATTAATTGCAATTGCACCTAGCATAAATAGCGCTACAACATATCTTGCTTTTGTCATTTTTTGTGTTTTTGCATCTTTCATTTTACAACCCCCTTAAATTACACTGCGCAGACTTTCAAAACGATTTATTTCATTAAAATTCCAAGACTACTTTTAACATTGAAGCAGCATTTTTATCAAAATCAGCAAATGCTTTGGCTGCATCTTCCATCTTGTAAGTATTCGTAACAATTTTCTCTAAATCAACTCTTCCGCTTTTCACTAAGTCAATCAATTCTAAAAAATCCTTTTTTAATGCGTTTCTCGAACCAAAAACATTCAATTCTTTTTTCTGCAATAATGTAAAATCAAAATCATGCGTTTTTTTCCCTACACCAATTTGTATCATTTTGCCGCCAAAAGCCACCGCATCAATACAATTTTGAAAAGTTGCGGGCAAGCCGACCGCTTCAATTGTAACGTCAAACCCTTTATCTACTGTATACTCATTTACTTTCTTCGTGAAATTTTCAGCAGTATCATTCAGAATGCCGCCTTCCAGATCAAACGTATGAATCGCATACTCTATTTTCTCTTTTGCTACATCGGCAATATAAACCTTTGCGCCCAATGCTTTTGCAGATACAGCCGCCAACACCCCGATGGTTCCCGCACCAAGGACCAAAACCCTATCTCCTTTTTGCACATTCGCTCGACTGACACCATGATAGCTAATACAAAAAGGCTCAATCAGTGCCAATGTTTTCGCAGGCAACCCTTTTCCATCATAAATTCGATCTATTGGCATTGTAATATATTCTGAAAAAGCGCCATCTCGCTGTGCCCCCAGCGTTTCATTGTGGGTACAGCAATTTACTAACCCGCGTTCGCAAGAATAACAATTTTTGCAATTAAAATATGGATTACAAGTCACGATCATTCCCGCCTTAAGCCCCTGTGCATTGACCCCAACTTCAATAATCTCCGCTGAAAACTCATGCCCAGGAATTCTGGGATAAGAAGCGTACGCAAAAGTTCCTCGATACGTCCCTAAATCACTGCCGCAAATTCCGCCATATAAAACCTTAAGTAAAGCTTCTCCTTTTTTCAGTACCGGATCTTTGACTTCACGAATTTCCACATTTCCCGGCTCATTAATGATAATACTTTTCATTTTCATAAGACCTCTCTTTACCTTTGTTTTGATAAATCTTACATGGAAAACAAGCACAATTCCTTATAACCATAATTACAAAAATTCCATACTGTAAAATTATCACACGATAAATTAAAGCAATAACAATGCCAACTTTCACATGCAAAGTATTTTTTCTAAATAAAGCGCCTTTATTTCTCACAAAACGCAATAAAAACCCGTCTATAAAAATTTAAACGGATTTTTATTATCTTAAATATATTTAGATTTTTCTCATAATTCAGCTAATTTTATTTCAAAAATGAAATTCATATATTACATTTTTGAAACTATTTCATTTTTCTCCATAAAGTTACACGACTCATTCCCATTTTTGCACAGACTTCCTCTGCCGTATGATTTTTTAATAAATACCGTATAATTTCACGTTCCATTTCCTTTAAAGAAAGATCTGTCGATACATAAATACCTTCTTGCTGTGCCTCAGCAACGGGATCTAAAATTTCTACAACCTTTGCAGCATTGATAGTTTCCCCCTCAAAAGCCAAGACTTCTGCTACATTTTTCAATTCTCTAATATTCCCTGGCCAACGATATTCCAGTAAAAGCCTCTCACTCTGCCCATCTAGTTTCCGTATCTCACCTTCACCCCTATGATATTTTTTTAAATAATAATAAAAAATTGGCAGAATATCTTCGCCGCGTTTTTTTAACGGAGGTAATTGCAACTTTAACACATGGATCCGATAATAAAGATCAAAACGAAATTTCCCTTCTTTAGACAGTTTTAATAAATCTTGATTCGTCGCACAAATCACACGAATATCAAGCGGCATAATTTTGTCATCGCCAATTCTCATGATTTCACGTTCCTGCAACACACGCAGCAGACGGCTTTGCACATCCAATGGCATTTCACCAATCTCATCAAGAAAAATTGTCCCCTTATGTGCTAACTCAAAAAGTCCGCACTTTCCAAACTTACGCGCTCCGGTAAACGCACCTTCTGCATAACCAAACAATTCGCTTTCAATTAAGTTAGGCGGCAACGAGGCGCAATTCACCGATATAAAAGGCTGATTCGCTCGCAAGCTTGCATTATGTATGCTTTGTGCCAATCCTTCTTTACCCGTTCCTGTATCTCCATAAATCAAGACATTCGACTTTGACTGCGCGAATTTTTTAGCTGTCATTATAACCTGTTTCATCAGAGGCGAGAATGTTATAATATCTTCAAAATGCCACTTCGCATAGAATCCCTTATTATACATGGACAATCTTATTTTTCGTTCCGTTTTTTCTATACGACTGATCTCTTCAAAAATCAATACATCATTTTCATATTGATGATAAACCTCAAGCGGAATACTTTTCAATAAAATTTGATTATTGCCTATTTCAATGATTTTTTCTTTATCATATCCATCCATTTTATTAAGGATATGACTCGATAATTGCGCTTCACCTCCATTCCTCAATATTTTATTGGCGATTTTATTAGAAAATATCGGCTTTTGTCTGCGATCAAGAATGACTACCCCCTCTTGTATATTATTGATAACTGCATTCATTCGCTCTAGCTGTAGTTTCGATACACCATTAGAATCCACAATATTTTTTGCTTCCTGAATTGCTTTACGAATCGATATTTCTCCCGACTCAATATACGCATGTTGCAAACCGCAAACACTCGCTGCTTCTAATGCCAATTTACAGCCTATTATATATTCAATCCCCTCATTTTCTAAACTCTTTACCCATCTTCCTATTTCATTATCGTTATGACATGGTCGAACTTTAATTTTCGCACCCAAAAAGTTAAAATCGGTTTCTATATTATCAATAATATTATCCTTAGTCACAATTGCAATTCTTCGATATCCTTCATGTAAGGCTTTTTCTATCACCATCAATATATCCGTAAATGAAGTATTGATTTCAACAATTGTCTTCTCCGGCAGAACTTTTAAATCATCCGCTGTCCCTCCACGACTGATCAGAACCGTCGCATTGGGAAAATCTTCGGTTGCCTGCAAAGCGGTTTTATTATTGGCAACAATAACAGGGATAGACAGTTTCATTTCTGAAATAACATATTGGGCAGTATCCGCTATCTTTTGTGATGGCGCGACAAACAAAATCGACTCCATAATTTTCTACTCCTCTTTTACTTTCAGTATATCTACATTTAAACGAAAGATATTTTTTCATCATTTGTAACTTATGATCCAGCAGACCAAACGAACTATGCTTTTTCTCCTCTTAGTATTTCGAAAAATTTTTCATATCTCCTCCGGCATATCTTAGATTTATTTAAGTACTCTCTTTTCAGATAAAAACTCTTTCAACCCATTTCTATTGTACATTTGCTCATAATCGTTTACAATTTAAGCTATATTAAAACAAATCTGTAAATTTATTTTGGAGTAGTAAAATGACAGCAACGATAAAAATGATCGCTCAAAAAGCACAAGTATCCATCGCTACCGTTTCGATGGTTTTAAATAAAAAAGATCAGCGTATTTCTGACAAAACAAGAGAAAAAATCTTGCAAATTGCCGCCGAATTAAATTATCAACCCAATGTCATCGCACAGAGTTTGGTCACTTCCGAAACAAAAACCATCGGACTATTGATCCCCGACGTCGCCAATCCATTTTTCTCCGAAATCGCCAAATGCATAGAAATTCGCTTAAGTAAAGAAAATTACAGCCTGTTTTTATGTAATTCCAATAATAATAAAAAAATAGAGCAAGCCTATATTCAAAATCTTTTAAATCGGAACATTGATGGTCTCATCATATCCTCAGTACATATCAAAAGTTTCCTCGAATCTGAAATTTTACGAAAGACCAAAACGCCATTTTTAATTTTTGACCGCTTAACCAGCCGTGATGATTTTCATACCATTTCCATTGCGGATAAAACCGGCGGCAGATTAGCTGCGAAAGAATTGCTATCTAATCATCACCAAAAATGCGCCTGCCTATGCGGTTCATTAGACTATCAAAACATCAAAAACCGCGTAGATGGCTTTAAGGAAGTTCTTGATCAGCAAGGGCTCACCATTCCCGATGCATTTATCATCGAATCTGATTTAACCATTATGAGCGGATACGAAAGCGCCCGCAAACTCATTGCCCCAATCAAAGACAAACAAATCACCGCTTTATTCTGCTCTAATGATCTAATCGCCTTCGGTGCTTATAAAGCATTTAAAGAGCACAACATCCGCATCCCCAATGATATATCGGTCATTGGATTTGATAATATTGCTTTTTCAGACTACATGATGCCACCATTGACTACTATAGAACAACCCATATCCTCTATCGGTAAAAAAGCAGCAGAAATGATTCTAAATATTATTCATAACAAGCCAAAAACAGCGCAAAAATATACCTTCCCGGTTCGCCTATTAAAAAGAGAAAGTATCAAGCACCTATAAATACAAAAATGAGCCTAAAATTGGACTCATTTTCACTTTTCACTCGTAATCTAACAGTCGCGTGAACTTACTCACCAGTTCTATTTCTTTGGCGTTGAGCATTTTTTGATTGCCTCATTTTAAATGCTTCTTTTTGAAAACGAATCAAATAATTACATCCTATATTTGGAGTTAGAAATTAGGTTTTTTCACAATATTTATATATTTCCTTTGAATAAAAACATTTACTATACAAACCCCGATACTGATAATACAAATTCCAATCCATTGTATATATGAATACGATAAAGATGTGATCAAATTAGAGACAGACGCCATCAATAGATTACAAGACATATAAGCTGTTAATGCCCGACTTTCTTCTTTTCCATATGATGATAAAATAAATGTCTGATTTGTTATGTGTTGTGCTTGCATGGCAGTATCCAGGATTATAATACCAATCACTAAAAGAATGATTGCACCAACAATACTATAAGGAGAAAAAATAGGCACACTCATTAGGACAAACCAAGAGATTCCTAATAAGATCCATGCATACAAAATAACCTTCTCGCCTAATCCTCTGTCAAACAAAGAACCAGCCTTTTTAGAAGCGAGAATTCCTGATATTCCTGCCAAGCCAAATAAACCAATGGTAAAGCTATCAAAATGAAATGGTGTACTTGATAATAAAAACGTAAGCCCCGTCCAAAGAAAATTAAAAACCAAGAAACTACTCATACCAGAAATCATACGTTTTCTCAGCCCCCTCTCATTACGAATCAATCTGGTAATTGATAGCAGCAATTTTGAATATGCAATACCCCCATTTGATTCATTTTTAGATTTTGGAAATAGAAAAAGCGAAATAGAAGAAATGATTAAGCATAGAGTAATTACTAAATAAACTGCACGCCATGAATAAAGTTCTGTAATACTGCCACTAATCATTCTTGAAAGTAATATACCGGATAAGACGCCGCCCATAATAGAAGCAGTCACTTTTCCCTTTCTGCCATTTTCCGTTATACTGCTTGCAAATGAAAGAATCAGCATATTGGCGCAACTATAAAAACCAATCAATAATCCTGCAAATAAAGCTATTTGTATAGATGGCGAAAATGCCATCATAATGTTTGCCAAAATACCAATTAATAAAAATATTTGTGCCAAGCTTCTTCTTTCGTACTTGTCGGCTAGTGGAATAACCATAACCTGTGCGATTCCATTTCCAAAAAAAATCAAAGTCATAAAAATTCCCATTTGGGAAATACTTGAATGAAAATCAGCAGCAAGTTCCGGCAATATTGGCTGCGCAGCATATAGGCTGGTAGTGATGATAAGGCATACTATAGATAAAAATGTTGTTTTCGCTTCACTCACAATATGATAGCTCCCTTCCTTTTCTCATCATTGATAGTATAATAAATGATAGATGCTAGACTTAAGTCTATGTCAATAGGAAAGGAATTACTTTATGGTATATTTAATTGGTGATATATCGAAAGCAACAGGTTTTGGTATCCATACACTTCGATTCTACGAAAAAAAGAATTTAATTTCTCCTAAAAGAGATTCCCGTGACCGAAGAATTTATTCTGAAAATGATTTGTTTCGATTGAAAATTATTAAAAATTTTAAGATTATTGGAACATCATTGGAAGACATTGAATTATATTTCCACTATTTTGATAACGCCAATGAGGGAAAAAAAGAAAGACGGATATTCCTCTTAACTGAAAAAGAAAAAATCAATTTACAAATTGAACATTTAAGAACGGTAGAAAGCTTTATTGACAATATTCTCATCAAGTGCGATCTTGTAAATTAAAGGAGTACCAGGATCCGGGGGAACTACAATCCCGTCCCTGAGATCGCAAACTGCATCGACAAGACACAAAAATACCGACTTGCGTTAAAATCTGTGTATTTAAACGAAATCGTTTCACAGATTTTAGCAAGCCGGCATTTTTAATTAAAATCTATTTTAATTATATGAAATTATTGATCAATTTCAGACTTTGAAAGATTGTGGAACAAAAGTTCAACAAATTTCTTCGAATCGGAATTCAAAGCAACTTTTGCGGTAACAGGATCTTTGCTCTTTTTCGTATTGTGGACATCTGCCACCATGCGTCCATCGCAAATACCGCCAGATATATCAATATCGACATTGGCATCTACAAGTTCCGTAACAACCGATGGATCTATTAAATATGCAACAGCAAGTGCATCATGAATCGGTGCCATATGATTTTCATAACGATATAATACGTTGCTGCTAACTGTTCCTTCTTGATGACGAAGCTCATAATTGTGTGGGGAAACGTCATTCACTTTAAGATTTGCAATTCTAAGTTTCACAATTTCAGCCGATTTAACTGCCGCTGGTGTACCGATTTTAATTAATTCATCACATTCATCTTCGGTAATACATGCACGCCACGTCGCATCAAGCGGTAAAATCACTTTAGGAATTTTAGAATCCATTACAATTTTTGCGGCTTCAGGGTCTGCAAAGAAATTAAACTCTGCTGCAGCACTCGCATTACAACCAGTATGGCCGCCACCCATAATAATAAGTTCTTTAATTTTATCTTCCAATCTTGGTTCAATTCGAAGTGCCATTGCTATATTTGTAAGCGGTCCAACTGCAACTACAGAGATATCGCCCTCTGACTTCATAAGTTTGTCCACCAAATAGAATACAGCATGTTCTGGTTGCACCTTAATTTTCGCCTCTGGCATAGGCAAAAAATCGCCATGGCAATCATTTAACGTAACACGTGGAAGATTTGGTTTTCTTGTTGGAATCTGATTACAAATGATCGGATGTTCACAACCACGATAAACTGGTACATCTGCATTCATAAATTGAACAACACGAAGTGCATTTTCCGTTGTTTTTGGAACAATACGATTTCCATTTACCGTTGTAATTGCAAGCACATCTAAATCTTCCGAATAAAGTGCCAACATAATCGCAATTGCATCATCTGAACCTGGGTCACAGTCTAAAATCATTTTTTTCTTTGTCATTATAAAATTCCCCTCCATTTGATTTTCCTATTTTTATCATCATATCGTAAAGATATAGGAAGCAATTATATTTACAATCAGACCAAGTACCAAAAGCGGTGCTGTTCGTTTTGCAAGAGACATTGGCGCAATATTGGCAACACCAGCAACTGCAATTAAAGCACCGCAAACAGGTGAAGAAGCCCTACCAAGTGCTGTAGCCAATTCCATTGGTAAAAGAAGTGTAAGGGTAGGAACGCCTAACTTTTCTGCAATCTCAGGCGTTAAAGGTCCAAAGGCGAAGAACGGTGCTGCCCCGCTGCCCATAATAACCGCAAAGGCAAAGGTTATACCTGTTAACAATACCATGACAATCAAAACGGCTCCGTGCATCTCCGAAATTAAATTCGTAAATATCGTGATACCACCCAGTATTTTAATTCCTTCAGCAAATACGGAAGCAGAAATAATAATCGATACAACAGAAACAAAGATATCTCCCATTGCTTTTAAAATAACAACCATATCCTTTGGAATTTCCTTGCGATCTACGCGTCTAATAAATTCACAAATAAACGTGACTGCAAAACCAAGAACATTTGCTGTAATTACATCAATTTTTACCGTCGGAATGAAATATGCTACGAAAATAATCGCCAAAGGAACAATTGGCAAGAACGCATAAAAAACAGGAA
The DNA here is from genome assembly GCF_900086705.1 of Massilibacillus massiliensis. Classification (NCBI taxonomy): domain Bacteria; kingdom Bacillati; phylum Bacillota; class Negativicutes; order Selenomonadales; family Sporomusaceae; genus Anaerosinus; species Anaerosinus massiliensis. The sequence continues at coordinate 1,842,539 of NZ_LT575483.1, forward strand.
TATCCGGATTTTTTAACGTCACTTCTTCACCTAAAGCATAATTTCCAGTTTCTTTATCTTTCTTATCCATATAACTATAGTAAAACGGCATGACAATTGCAGTTACAATAATGATACACAATGCCACCTTGGATTGATAAAGAATAAATAAATCAACCACATTCATCTGCGCAATATTCGCCATAAAAAGCGTACTGCCATCGTTCGGGCCATAATCAAGACAGAGCAAAGCCAATGTAGATGCCGCTGTCATTGGCGTAATACGAAGTGCAATCAGAATCGGAAATACCGTTGCCAGCATTAAAACGGCAAGACTCGCTTGACTTGTAAGAACTAATTTTAAAGCCATTCCGATAATGAAAACTCCGCTAAGCACAAGATAGCGGTTTTTAATCTTACTAAGTGGTTTACTTGCCAAATAAGCTAATTTGGTCGATGCACCCACATGCTTCATATAAGCCGCGTAACCGGTAACCACCATAATAATTGTACCGATACCGGAAATATTAGACTTAAAAGTCTTCGTTATAAATCCGAAGGTATCCAAAAATACATTTCCAAGCGTAGCTTTTCCTAAAATAGAAGTTCCTGTCAACAAGCTAGCACACATTAAAATAACAACGCCGGAAGCAAAAAATACAAAAATTGCATTATACTTTTTCAAAATAAATTTTGCAACGATAACTGCCGATAAAACCGTTAAAAAAATTAAAAACGCATCAAACATTTCCATTTTCCTCCCCTATCAACTGCATAACCTCTGCTCTGGTCGGGATAGATTCCTGCGCTCCAGTGCGTGTAACACTAATCGCTGCCGCAGCAATCGCTTCTTCAATTGCCGTCTCAACTTTTTCCCCTTTTGCAAGAGCTGCTGTAAAATATCCGCAAAAACAATCACCTGCACCGACAGTATCTACCGCATTTACACGCTTCGCTGCAAACTTACGAACATTTTTATGTGCATCAACATATAAAACACCTTTTTCTCCCAAGGTAACAATCACGCTTTTTACACCATCCGCAATGAGCTTCAAAGCTTTATCTTCCGCACTTGCATTCCCTGCAACCAACTGATGCAGTTCCGTTTCATTCGGAATTACATAATCCACCATTGCTAAAAATTCGTTTTGAATCGACTGAACTGGTGCAGGATTTAAAACAACAAGACAATCCTCTTGCTTGGCAGTTTCAATAGCCGCATAGATCGTTTCAATAGGAATTTCAAGCTGTAAAAGCGCCACACTTACTGCACGCAAAGTCTCACGAAATTCATAAATATGCTGCGGAAGTATCTGATAATTCGCCCCAGGAATTGCGATAATCGCATTATTTCCGGCATCATCAACCGTAACAATCGCATTGCCCGAACTTACATTTTGAAATTTCAGTAAATTTTCTGTGCAAACATTCGCCGACTTTAAAGAATTTTCTAAAATTTCTGCGCATGTATCATCACCAACCGCGCCGAGCATACACGTTTTTGCACCTGCCTTCGCACAAGCATAGGCTTGATTTGCCCCTTTACCACCAGAATGATACGCAATACTGCTGCCCAACACAGTTTCTCCAACAGCGGGAATTCGTGTTGTGCGCACAGAAGTATCGTAATTTAAACTCCCAATTACTGCTACATCGCCCATAGATGCACCTCCTTGATAAATAAATCGAACAAGGTTAAACGTTTAACTTGATTTAATATTAGCATTGCAAAAAATTTTTGTCAATTCTTTTTCTTTTTAAAATCAACAAGATTCGCCAAATTTCCGCATGTATTATTTCCCTAAAAATCTGCGTCAATATAAAAACTGCTATGATCTAGAAGAAGTTTTATCACCAGCCTTCTTCTAGAAGGCTAAATTTTTACTTTTATAAAAATTTACACCGACATAGCAGTTTTTTATCATCTTTTATTTCTATGATTGCAATATACCAATTTTATGGAGAAAATGTGCAATTCCTTCTTCATCATTTGATTTTGTTACTGCAGAAACTCGCTTCTGAATTTCTTCCGGTGCATTTTGCATAGCTACTCCAAGCCCCACAAAATCAAGCATTTCTATATCGTTATAATGATCACCAAATGCAATGGCATCTTCAGGGGATATTCTCATATGCGCTAATAAAACTTCCATTCCTTGCGCTTTTGAAACAGATTGCTCCATAATTTCAACGAGTATCGAGCTGGAACGTACCACACGCACGTCAGAAAATTCAGCACGTAATCTGCTTTCCAACCGTTCGCAAATTTCCGGCTCACACATACATAATAATTTATGCGGCAAAACATTTTGCATAAGCAGCGTCTCAAAATCTGCCTGTTTCGGTACAACACCTGTGATTTTAACTTCCCGTTTTACAGCAGGATGCGCTTGATCTCTTACACACCAAGTATTCCCCGCGTAATAATTTATAACAACATCGGATTTCATTTGCTGCAAATAAGCAAGTACCCGCTTTACCGATTGTTTATGCATCGTACGGCTGTGCAGTTCTTTCCCATTTTCGTCCACAACAAGTGCCCCACTATAGCTAATCATCGGCATACGAAGTTGTATTTCCTGCAAAATCGGTGCAATCGCTTCCGGCATACGCGCAGAAACAAGAACAAACGGCACTTTTTTCGCTGCCAATAGCTGCACCGCTGCAATTGTTCCCGGCAGTACCTTGTGGTCGCGATTCAGTACAGTGCCATCTACATCAGAAAAAACAATTTTATACGAAGGTTTCATTTTCTTCCCCCTTTTCGTATTCAGCAATTAATATTGTAAATACGCATTCATTTCTTTTTGTAATTTATTTAATGCATTATTAAACGGAACTTCATTTGCAATAATTTTCCTCAATTCATTGTCCGCCATGAGCATGGCTGCATGATATTTGCGAAACTTCGGTGCAACAACGCCTTCCTGCATCACTTCACTGAAAATTAAATGATCCATTTTCGCATCCCCGGGTGCATCTTTGCTCAAAATTTGACGTGTATCACTCGCTTCTACTACATCTCTGCGTACTGGCAGCCCTTGTGATTCACGCAATATCAACTTTTGTATTTCTGGATCAGCACAAAGTTGCTTTAAAAAAGCCCCTGCCAAATCTTTATCTCGTGTACGTGCACTCATGCCGACAAGCAGCGTATCTAACTGCGAAAGATTTTTCCCCGAAGGTCCGGCAGGCATTTTTATGCAGTCCCATTCAAACGTAGCATATTTTTTAATCCGCCAAGGATACGGATTATAGGTACGGTATTCTGCAAAAGTAAACGGACGAAAGGCCACTTTTCCCATATCGAAATCTTTTGCCGTAACATTATACCCACGGTTATTGGCCCGTAAATCCATCATAAAGCGAACAACCTCTTCCATCTTGGGATCCGCAAAGTAAGAGAAATTCGCATCACTGCGAAATAAGGTAAGTCCATTCGTAACTGCCGCCTGCTGCCAAGTATAATCATAAACACCAAACTGATCTAAGCTGCCGTCACCATCGATATCCTTCGTCACAGCGCGGCAGATTTCAATAAAATTCTGCCATGTCCAATTGTTATCGGGTACAGCAATTCCTTCCTTACGCAGCAGTGTTTTATTTACGAACATCAAAGTCGGTACACTTTCAAACGGCAGCGCATAAGTTTTTCCTTCATACTCCCCATAAGCCAGCGCCGGTGGGTAATAAACTGCAGCATCAAAAGATGCTGTGTCTTCAAGATCTTGTAATACCCCCATGGACGCATACAAATTAAAATCATCGGATAAGACAAAAAAGACATCTGGTTCCTCGCCCTTTAAAATCTGCTCCGCCAGCCATTCCGCATAATCTTCTTTTTTTATCCCACTTACATACTGTACAGAAACGCCCGGGTGTGCTTCCTCAAATCGGTGTATCGCCGCATCTACCACTGCATAGGAATCTCCTGCCGGCACATTCCAATTGCTGCCTGCGAATACGCCTACCCGCAAAATGCAAGTTTTCTTTTGCTGCTGTGTATAGACAAAACCGCTTCCTGCCAAACAGATTAGAAGCACCAATACCCCGATCATTCTACCTTTACTTCTCTGAAGCCAATGCATGCTCTCCCGCCTCTACCCTTCTTCTTCCATTTGCACCATTCCGGTTTGTACCGCCCAAATGGCAAGCTGTGTACGATCCCGTAAGTTTAATTTACTGAGCACGGCGCTCAGATTATTGCGAACCGTTCCTTCGGAAAGGTTCAAACACGCCGCAATTTCTCGATTTGAAAGCCCTCTGCCCACCTGCTTTACAACCTTACGCTCCGAACGCGTAAGCTCTTGCGTAGCCTTTTCTTCCACCTGGATCGCAAAATTATGCTGCGCCATCTCGGAAAATAGTTTGACGACCTTGGCTATCACATTGGAATTAATCATTGCCCCACCACTTACTACCGTCCGAATTGCCTGCGAAAGCTCAGGCACAGACACGCCCTTAAGCAAATAACCGCTGGCGCCAAACTTCAAAGCATTGTACACATATTCATCATCATCAAACGTCGTTAAGATGATGATTTTAACCTTTGGGTATTGTTCCTTGATGAGATTCGTACACTGTACACCGTCCAGCTCCGGCATTCGGACATCTAAAAGTACCACATCCGGTTGCTGTTTTTTCAGCAATTGCATCATTTCCAGCCCATTTTCCGCCACAGCAAGCACTTCCATATCCACATTCATCTGCAAGACAATCTTCAAACTTTCGCGAATCAGCTCCTGATCATCAGCGATCATTACTTTTATCATCATATCGTCCTCCTATAGGAATCACTGCTTTGATCATAAAACCATTTTGACTTAGATAAAGCAGGCTACCCTTAAATAAAGCAATCCGCTCCTGCATATGACGAAGACCGAACCCCGGCGTAATTTGACTGCACCCACTGCCATTATCCTGCAGGACAATTTCTAATCCATCCATCTTCATTCGTACAGAAATTTTAACTTTTGTCGCTTTCCCATGCCGATTTGCGTTGGTCAGCCCTTCCTGTACAATACGATATATCACTTCTTCTTCATCTTCACGCGAAACCTTTGGCCATTCTTCTTGTATCCATAGGATGCACATCCCGGTTGAAGCCGAAAACTCATCGACCATTTGGTGCAGTGCTTCCGGCAGCGAAAGCCTTTCCAATACATCCGGACGCAACTTTTTTACAGAACGTCGGATATCTGTGATTCCATGCTTTGCCGTCTCTCTGATTTTCTGCAACTGCGACTTCGTAAATTCCGGAGCGGCATCTATGGTTGCAAGACAAGCATCAATGCCCGCCGTAATACCCGTAAGCGCATGTCCCAGTGTATCGTGAATTTCCCGTGCCAAGCGATTTCGTTCTCGCGTTTCCGCCATACGTTCTGCCTCAATTGCATAAGATCTAAGCTGATCATTTGCAACATTCAACTGTGTATTTAAAGACTTTATTCGTTCTTTTTCTTGTTGCTGGTTTTGCATGAGCATCGTCATATAAAGCACAAAAATCACCAAATTAAGCGAAGTAAATATATTGCACACCGTTTTTAGCATGCCTTGCACCGCCAGCGTATAATAAGAAAAATACGCTTCAATCGGAACAATCTTCATTTGCAAAGCAGCAAGATTATAATTTGCAATCAGATAAAGTCCGAGCATTGCCGCCAGTAATATAACCCGCTGTCTTTTGCCCTCATAGCCCTGCACCAAATCCGCTACAACCAGCAAAACAACGCCGTCATACGCCATATTAATGCTGCGCATGACCAAAATACAAAAGAAAACTTCCAGCCCAATCAGGCTATACTTCAAGGCAAAATTTTGTATCTTCCCGCCTCGATAAATAGAGCTCAAGCCAAATAAACATAAAAAAAATACAATTGCCAGTGAAAAAATCTGTTGTGCCGGCCATGGAACAGCCGAAAGAGAATCTATAAACGGACGTGCCGTCATAGATTGTACAATTTTATTCTGTGTCACATACATAAAACCTGCCAAAAGAACAATGACCATACCATTAAAAAGATACAGTACATCATGCAATACCGATACGGTCAATCTGCGGCGAAGCTGCATCATCCGTCCCATCCCTCCAGTATTTCACTCGCTACATTTTCCTTTGTCAAAAGACGTGTCGGCAGCTTAATCAATCTTTCTTTATTTGCCCCTGCTAAGATTTCATACGCTTTGGCTGCTGCTAATCGACCAATGAGGCGCGGAGACTGCGCTGCGGTTGCTGTCATATGTCCCTGCACAATCATGTCCTTTGTTTCCGGTGCACCATCCACACCATATACCATAACCTGCTTTAATTTCCCCGCATTTTTGAGCGCAGCCATCGCCCCCATTGCCGCCGGATCATTGAGTGACATAACAATATCAATCTTCTCATGCTTTTGCAAAAGCTCCTCCATCACCGGCATCGCCAGCTCTAACTGCCCTTTACACTCCGCGCTGTCAATGATCTGAAATGCAGGATACTTTGCAATGGTATCTTGAAAACCTTGGATACGGTCAACTGCTGATTTTGCTTCTGAATGCAGCAATAAAACAATATTTCCGCCTGCAGAGTGAGACACCAAGTGCTGTGCACATTCTACGCCTGCCATATAATTATCTGAAACTACCGTACAAGCTACCAACGTATCATCTTCAACATTGGTATCAATCACCACAACAGGAACCCCCGCCTGCTTTGCCATTGTAAGTGCCGGACCAATCTCTTTCCAATCCACCGCATTTAGAAATAAAACCTCTATACCACTATGAAGAAGTTCCTCAATCTCGTCCATTTGACGCTCCATATTCAGCGCCGGATCCCGCGTCAGTAAAAGATCACCATGATTCTCTACAACTGCGCGGATTTCTTCATCCACAACTTCATAAAAAGGATTATTCAACGTCATATAAACTGCACCAAATTTAAGTCGATGCTCATTTTGTCGCAATGAATAATCCGTTTCAATCATCTTGTGTATTTGTAAAAAAAGAAACATACTGCATAAAAAAACGGCAATCCCACTTAACACGCATCGATAGGTCTTCTTCATAGCTCCTCCACGCACAAATAATAGATTTACTAAAAGTATACTACATTCAAAAAGAAAATAGCGATGACAATGACAAAAAAGGGATGATATGGCACACACTCCGCCTATCCATCCCTTTCATGCAACATTGCTTTGTTTCTGCCACGCACAAGACTTTATATTTTTCTTGCTCTAGTACGATAATCCAGGATCAAAGAACCCGGTTAGAACACCAACGAAAGCAATCACAACCAATAACAGCATCACCATCGTTGGCGAAATATTTTTCTTCGTCATGAGCCACCAACAAAACACCACTGCCAGCCCAGAAAGCATTTTAGGATAAATTCCATCTAAAGTCTTTTGCAGCTCCCCGCCGCCCGGTAAAACCAGTGCCGTATGAATGTTAATCCAAGAAGCTGCCACTGCACCGATGACAATCGTACCAATCATAATGATCGAATCCCGAATCGCCTGCGCTTGCTCACCGACAAGCAGTTCCACCGCTTTACCGCCAAGATCATACCCTTTAAAGTAAGCAAAACGCATACCAAACCACATCAAAAGATTCCAGACGACGATATAAAAAATCGCTCCCAATGGACTTCCACCAGTGGATAAGCCCAACCCGATACCAAGCAAGACCGGAATCAGTGTACCAACAATCATCGAATCGCCAATCCCCGCCAGCGGCCCCATAAGCCCTGCACGAATACCGTTGATCGCTTCACTGTCAATTGGCTGTCCGTTGGCTTTTGCCTCCTCAAGGCCTGCAGTCATCCCGACAACCAAAGCACCAATTTGCGGTTCTGTATTGAAAAAAGCCGTATACGTCTGCATCGCTAACTTCTTCTGTTCCTTTGTATCATAAAGTTCATCGACAACCGGAAACATTGCACACAAATAGCCAAACGTTTGCATATGTTCCTGAGAAAAACAGGTTAAATTTCCATAGAACCACGATAAAAACGATTTATTCAAGGTTTTAGTTGATAGTTTTTTCATGATTAAATATCCTCCTCATCATCGTCATCGGAAACCGCAGCCCCTGCAGCGACACGCTTCGTCTGCAGCATACTAATTTTATAATTGACAATAGCGAAAAAGGTTCCGATAATCGCTGAAGCAATCAGATTTAAACCCAAGCAGGCTGCCAAGGTAAAACCAAAAAAGAATGTAATAAAATCCAGTACTTTTTTTACAACCTGTTTTAGAAGAATTGCAACCCCAACTGCCGGAAGCAGACTGCCTACCGTAAACAAAGTCTTCATCGCAATCCCATCCATCGGCAGATACGCTTTCATCACATCTACCATACCGGCACCTGACAGCGTGATAATAAAAGTCGGCAAGAAAGAAAAAACCAAGTGAGAAATCCACGGCAACCCCATATCTACAAGATATAATTTACCAAAATCGCCTTTTTCTACTGCTTTCCAACCGATATGCTGCCAGATTAGATTCATGGTTGCAGTTCCATAAAAGAGTACCGTCCCCAAGGTACCAACGGCTGCTCCGAGTGCTGCAGCCATCGCTTGTGCCTGCGGCGAAGCCGAATCAAGCCCCATTCCCTTTACGGCACAAATCGCCAAGGGAATTCCAATATAACTGACCGCACGTACGTCTGCGGACACAGTACCTCCGGGGGTTACCAATGCGATATAAATGACCTGAATCGCAGCTCCGATAATAATACCGGATTGCACATCACCTAAAATAAGACCTACGATCAGACCAGCTACTAAAGGACGCCCCAGCGTATAATTTCCAAAAGTCGTACCACCCAAGCCCGGCATACTTGACAGGCATGCACAAAGTCCCAGCAAAGCTGCTTGTATTACATGAATTTCCATGAATAAGTCCTCGCTTTCTCTTCATTAAATAACTGGCGACTTAACGCAGACAAGATTTTAAGCCCGCCTGAATTTTCGTCATCGGAGTTTGTTAATTAAAACCAAATCTACTGCGGAACTTCTTCCAATTGCCAATCGCCTTTTCCTTAATCAAGGCAAATTCGATCTCATACCCCGCTTGCATAATCGCTTCCAATGCATCTGCTTCGTCTTGTGTGATTGCCTGATTATTACCCAGTTGCTGTGTTCCCGGACGATCGTTGCAGGGCCCTATAATAATCGTTTGAATTCCTGGATTAAATTTTTGATCCACTAAAATTTTTTTCATATCAATTGGATCTTTTGTAATTAAAAAATACTGTGTATCACTTTCCATGACTTTTTGGCATTTTTTCTGCCATTCTTCCATTGTCCAAACAAACGTCTTTTTTTCCGAGGCATTTTTATACGCCGCCTTTAAGATTGGATTCGTCGCTGCAACATCATTGACAGCAATGAGCCCATCACAAGGATACTCCAGCGCCCAGCGCGTGCAAGTTTGCCCATGTATCATACGATCATCCACGCGAACAAATGTAATTGACATATCCGTTCCTCCTCAAATTTCCTCATCCTCTGCAATCTCAATTGCAAACTCCTGCACGGCATTCCGTGCTTCACCCAGCAGCATTTTTCCCAATTCATCGGGCGATGTATTTTCACCGCTGAGAGCTGCCATCAAGGCCATCGGCAAATTCATTCCCCCAAATGCTCGCGTCTGCATGAACAGGCCTTTATCTGCTAATACCTTCATTGCGGTCGTTAATGGAGAACCACCCAAAATATCCCCTAAAAGGATGATGCGGTCTTGCGCTGTAATCGGTGCAATTAATTTTTCAACAGCAGCGGCATACCGTTCTGCGCCTAATTCTTCTTTCAACCCAACCGCTAAAACATTTTCACGTTTACCTACGATCATCTCTAAAGCACTTTGCAACCCCTGTGCAAAGTCCCCATGACTCACTAAAATCAAATAAAACATAACGCCCTCCCATCGTCACACAATTTTAATAATTTATAAATTTCGGATAATTATGATTTTAGCAAACCGGGAAAGGAAAAACAGCTGTACAATGTCACCACTTTCGCTTGATTTACATGACATTTGTCATGTAAATCAACAAAACGTACGCCGGATACAATATACAACAGATAAAAATCATATTGCCGGAATTATAAAAAACAAAGCAAACTAGAGAAAGTGAGGAACCTCCTATCGCACTGAGATTTCTCGCTTCTTCTAGTTTGCTTTCAAGCTATTACTTCATCATGATCCAATCTTCGCTATCCCCCTTACTCTGTCTGCGTCAAAGCAAAGCGCAATTAAACAGATCCGATGCTTTCGATGGAACAAATTCCACAATTTCATATTTGGCAATTTTTTCTCTGTAAAATGGATCATTTTGTATAATTGTCTCTGCTTCGTCTTTATCTTTACAATTGCAAAGAATAATGCCGCCTGTCCGCGGAACTTTACGCCCCGAGCAGATAAATACATTCCTTTGATAATATTGATCCAAAAACCGAATATGATCAGACAAGAATTGCTCAACTTCGGCAAGGGGTTTCCTATACGTTAAATTAAGAATAAACATATTGTACCTCCCATAAAAATATGATAAAATTTTAATGACCGCAGTCAGTGACTACGGTCATTATTATAAATATACATTACACAATTGTCAATATTACGCGAGGTACAATAAGATGAAACAAAAAAATAGTCGAAAAGAAAAAGCTGCTGCAACAAAAAAGATAATTTTTGAAACAGCAGTACAACTGATTAAAAGTAAAGGTTATTACAATATTACCGTGAGCGAAATCTGCAAAACTGCCAAAATAGCAAAAGGGTCTTTTTATCTCTATTACAATGCCAAAGAAGATATCGTAAGAGAAAGCTACTATGCTGATATGGGCGAATACATACAAGAACATTACAATGCATTCACATCTGCATGTCCAACTAGTTCCAGGATTGAACGTATTATCTATTTCTTAAATTTAGAATGCGCATTTGCTGAATACACCGGCTATGAACTTACTTGTTTAGCATACGCGTTAAATCTAAACGCCTGCTTGCCTGGCCCATCAGAACATACTGAAAAAAGATTTTTCAGTAAAATTTTATATGACGAAATCGCCCAAAGTCCGACCAAGTCCGTGTTTTCATGTGATGAAATTTACTGCTATTTGGAGAGCATGATACGAGGTTTGATGGCAACCTGGTGCTTTTCTAATCAATCCTTCAGCATCGTTTCATATGGTAAAAAATATATCGATCATGCAGTTTACAGTATATATCAAACTTGACCGGCTTCAGCATAATCGCGCAATTCCAGTCCTTTCTAACACTAGCATTGTCGTTGGCGCAGGAATCCGTTAGTATTAACGCTTCCATTGAAGCAGGACAAGGCTTTATTGTCGCAGCAATTTACTTGACCTTCTTCAATGCAGATATTTCTGCTTCTGCCTGAAGCTGTCGTATGCAGCAGTCCGTCATATTCCGCATCAAGTTCCTCTGTCCGATGCAAGAGTGCCTTCATGATATCGGTATTTTCTCTTGTCTGTGATGCGCTCGACTGAATCGCTTCCGTATTAGCCTTCGTCTGCAATGCGACCGATTGTATTGCATCCATATCGAACTTCATTTGAGATAAAATTTTTTCTAGAAGGTCACGATCCGTCATTTTTCTAACCTCATAGGTTCATTCTAATCTGTAAATATCTTTTTGTGCAGAGCTAACACTTGACTCAAATCATTTACAAAGAGCCTATGTATTTAACAAATCCTAGGGATTGGTCCACCGATTGGCATATCAACGATGCGGATTCCTCCGATACTGGTGCGCATACCGACTTGACCGGCTGCATCGGCAGTTACTTTGCCAATGATACGTGCATCTTGCCCATACGGATGCGCATGCATCATATCCAGCAACTCTCTACTGTATTTCGCATCAACAAAAGCGACAAGTTTCCCTTCATTGGCCAAATAAAGCGGATCAAATCCTAAAATTTCGCAAACCGCTTCAACTTCCGGTCGAACAGGAATCGCTTCTTCTTCGAGCAAAATTCCTGTTCCCGATTGCTCTGCAATCTCATTGAGGGTTGCCGCTACACCACCGCGCGTTGGATCACGCAAAACAGCAATTTGCGGTACAACCGTCAGCATTTCCTTCACCAGTCCATTCAGTGGTGCACAATCACTTTGAATGGAGGATGGTAAAACCAGTTCATGACGGCCTGACATAATCGCAGTCGCATGATCGCCAAGGTACCCGCTAAGAATAATATCCTGCCCTGGCTGTACTTGTTTCGGTGAAATATTGGTGCCTTCTATGATATCGCCAATGCCAGCCGTATTGATATAAATGCCGTCTCCGGCACCTTTATTCACCACTTTTGTATCACCCGTAACGATCATAACACCTGCTTCTTTCGCAGCTTTACACATACTTTCAACAATCTTGCGTAAATCAGCAATCGGGAAACCTTCTTCTAAAATCATACCTACAGACAAATAACGCGGTACTGCACCGGACATCGCTAAATCATTAACCGTTCCGCATACTGCCAGCTTGCCGATATCACCACCGGAAAAAAATAACGGCTTAACTACATAAGAATCGGTTGTAAACGCAATTTTTTTACCTGCTGTGGTAACGGAGGCACCATCGTGCATTTCATTGAGTACAGGATTGCCGTACGCCGGCAAAATCACCTTTTCCATAAGCTCCTTGCTCAATTTTCCACCGCTGCCATGTTCCATTTTAATTCTTTCCTGTTCCATAGTGGTACCTCCCGCTTCCATATTTATACCAAGCAGCACAAGAACCTTCAACGGATACCATACATGCGCCAACTGGATGCTGCGGTAAACATGCCTTGCCGAAAAGCCGGCATTCAACTGGTTTAATCAAACCGCGCAGTACTTCACCGCATCGACAGGCCGTTTGTTTGGTTACTTTTTCTAGCTGCATCGGCAAAGCCACCTGCGCGTCAAAAGCTTGATAACACGGCCTTACACGTAATCCCGATGTTGGTATTACACCGATACCCCGCCATACGGCATCGTCATATTCATAAACCTCTGTCAACACTTGCCACGCGGCTGGATTCCCATTTGCCTTAACTACTTGACGATAGGCATTTTCTACTGCCGGCTTGCTTGCATGAATCTGTTTCGCCAGCATATAAACAGCCTGTAAAATCTCCAATGGTTCAAAGCCGCCAATCACTGCGGGCATTTGATATTCTCCCGGCAAAAAATGAAACGGTGCTTCACCGATCACCGCGCAAACATGTCCGGGCAAGATAAAACCATCCACCTTGACCTCAGGATCGGATAGTAATGCTTGGAGTGCCGGCGGCACCAATTTATGTGCTGATAAGACAAAAAAATTATCAATCTTTCTAGCTTTCGCTTGCAACACCGTTGCCGCCGCCAATGGGGCAGTCGTTTCAAAACCAACCGCTAAAAAAATCACTTTTTTCTCGGGATGCTTTACCGCGACTTCCAAGCTTTCAAGTGGTGAATATACGATACGTATATCCGCCCCCTCCGCTTTTACTTCACCTAAGCTCGATGCAGAACCGGGTACTTTGAGCATGTCACCAAAAGTCGTTATAATGACATCTTCCCGTTTTGCATAAGCAATTGCCTGATCCATATAATCGTCCGGCGTTACACATACAGGACAGCCTGGGCCACTGACCAATTCCACCTGCGGCGGCAGTACTTGTCGAATACCCGCGCGAAAAATCGCAACGGTATGCGTACCGCAGACTTCCATTAACCGCACCGGGCGGGTAATGAGCCGATCAATTTCTTGCAGCAGAAAATCGGCAATTTTTTTTGTTTCCTGTTTAGCCAAGGCCATTCATCTCCTTCAGCAACCGTGTGGTATACTCGGCCTCTTCTTGGTCAATGATCTGCATCGCAAAACCCGCATGCACAAGTACAAAATCACCAACTTTGGCTTCCGGCAAAAGCAGTAAACTCACGTCTCTCTGAACACCATTTATTTCAACCACCGCCAACTGATCCTTTTTCTCTACAATTTTTGCTGGTACTGCTAAACACATACTAACGCCCCCTTTTCCTCGCAACTGCGGCCTGCCCTAATGAGATTCCGCCATCATTGGTCGGAACTTTACAATTGAGCAAAACCGTAAACTCTTTTTCTAGCAAACAACAGACTTGCGTTAAAAGCGTCATATTTTGAAAAACTCCGCCGCTTAATGCTACTTTACGTATACCAGTGCTCTTACTGAGTCGCTGCACCATGTCATAAATAGCCGCTGCCACCGTACAATGAAAATCTGTCGCCAATTGTGCCTGTGAAGCACTCGATATGCGCGCCAGCATCGCTGCAAAAGTAGGCTGAAAGTCCAGTACGTGCTGCGCTGTAATATCATACGGTAAAACCTCGCCACGACTATTACACGCAGCCAATTCAAGTTCAACAGCTGCCTGTCCTTCATAGTGATTATACAGTCTAAGTCCAAGCAGTGCCGCAGCCGTATCAAAAAGTCTCCCTGCACTTGAGGAAAGCGGTGCATTGATGCCCTTATCCGTCGCTTGCAGTAAAAGGTCCCAGCCCCTTGGCAAACACTGTGTAAACTTCGTCTGTCTCTCTAAAAAATCATCACCATATAACGCTCGCATCATCCATACAGCCTGACGCCAAGGTTCACGCACCGCCTTCTCTCCGCCCGGCAGCGGCAAATACGAGCAATGCCCCAGACGTTGATAGGTTGCGCAATCCGCGAGTAGAAATTCGCCGCCCCAAAGCGTACCGTCATCACCATACCCCGTACCATCAAAAGCCACGCCAATCACCGGCTCCGTCAAATGATGTTCCGCTAACACAGAAGCAATATGTGCATGATGATGCTGTACCCCAATACTCGGAAGATCTAGCTGTTTTGCGTATTTTGTCGATAAATATTCCGGATGCAGATCGTAGGTAACAAACTCCGGCTTGATATCAAATAATCGTTCATAATGTCCTATCATTTCTACATAGGAATGCAGCGTTTCTTGATTCGCCAAATCACCAATATGGGCACTGACAAAGGCTGCGTCCTGTTTCGTTAAGCAAAAGGTATTTTTTGCTTCCCCTCCACAGGCCAAAACCATCGGCCCCGTCTTGTCCAGATGAATCGGCGCCGGCGCAAAGCCGCGACTGCGTCTTAAAATATAGGGTTTCTCCCGAACTACACGCGCGACTGAATCATCCACACGACAATAAATTTCACGGTTATGTAACAAAAAATAATCGGCAATATCTTTTAGCCGTGCATACGCATCCTTATCTTTATAAGCAATCGGTTCTTCACTCACGTTCCCACTCGTCATGACCCATATATCATCATCTTTTAATAACAGATGATGCACAGGTGCATAAGGCAGCATAATGCCCAGATAAGAATTACCTGGTGCAACAGTCTCTGCGAGCATTGTTTCAGCTCTTCTTTTCAATAGAACGATCGGTGCAGCTGCGCTCGTCAGCATTTCTTTTTCTCTTGCAGAAACAAAACAAAGCTGTTCTATTTTTGCCAAGCTGCCGCACATCACCGCAAAGGGTTTATCCTCCCGAATCTTTCGTGTACGCAGCGCAGTTACCGCCGCTTTATTGGTTGCATCACAAACCAAATGATAGCCACCGATTCCTTTTATCGCGAAAACAGCACCGTCTTTGATCCGCGCACGCGCTTCTTTCAAGGGATCATTACACTTTATTGTCTGCCCTTTTTGATCGAGCAGACAATAAGACGGTCCACAAACAGCGCAAGCATTCGGCTGTGCATGAAAACGGCGATTCAAAGGATCATCATACTCTCTTTGGCAATCTCTACACATGCGAAACCGTTCCATCGTCGTTTTAGGACGATCATACGGTACATCTTTGAGGATTGAATACCGCGGCCCACAGTTCGTACAATTCGTAAATGCATAACCATAGCGCCGATCTTCTGCATGTTTTAATTCACGTCTGCAATCTGGACAAGTCGCAAGATCGGGTGATATAAACGCAAATCTTTTCTTTGCTGCCTGGCTCTCCTGAATGACAAAGTCCTTTTCCGACTGCAAAGTTAATTCACTTTGCACTAAATCAGCAATCATCGCCATAGCTGGCTTTCTTTCTTTCAACGCTTTCACGAAGCTTTCAATTACAGTCTCTTCGCCCTCAACTTCAACCCAAACACCTTTTTCATCGTTCAAAACAAAACCATGAAGTTTATATTCCTGCGCCAACCGATAAACAAAAGGGCGAAATCCGACGCCCTGTACAATACCAGTTACGCGGATACCCGCCCTTTTCATATCGTATGTACGCTTTGTTTCGTTTTAAATGCAGGCACGATCTGCCACGCCTTTAACTCTTTTAAAACAAGCGCTTTCGCTTGTTCTACCAACCCTGACATCTCTTTTGTCAGGCCAACACCGGCTTCTACAACAAAAGGCTCCGCCCCCATGACAATGACTTCACCTACAGGCTGTTCGGTAACTTCAAGTGCAGCGAGTACATCTTGAATGCCAAGTTCATGCATCGAAACTTTTTCCTGAAAATAAGCTTTTACTTCTTCATTGGCAAAGCGAAAAAATGTTCCGGGTGCACTATCTCCATTAATGGCATCGACAATGATTAATTTATCCGTACCGATGATAAAATTCATCAGCTCCATACCGAGTGTTCCGCCATCAAGCACTTGCACATGTTCCGGAAAATCATAGGCTTGCTGTAACTGCTCAACAACATGAACACCAAAGCCTTCATCCTGCAAAATAATATTGCCAATTCCCAGCACAGTAATTTTTTCCATATGAATTCACCGTCCTTTTTTTTCTGCAACTTTGTCTCTAAGCCAATCGAACCAAACATCAAGTCCATCATCTTTCATACAAGATACCTCTGCTACAGAAATTCCCGGATGAATACTCGTAATATCTTTTTTCGCTGCGCCCATATCAAAATTTGTATATGGTAATAAATCGACTTTATTTAAAACAGCAATCGATGATTCTTTAAAAATCAGAGGATATTTTAAAGGTTTATCATCGCCTTCTGTAATACTCAATACAACTGCTTTGGCATCTTCCCCGACGTTAAACTCTGCCGGACAAACAAGATTGCCAACATTCTCGACAACCAATAAATCCAAATGCTCCATTTCTAAATCTTTTAATGCTTTCTTCACCATGACTGCATCTAAATGGCATCCGCCACTTGTATTAATTTGAATCACAGGCACATCATATTTTGCAATGCGATCCGCATCCTTTGAGGTAAACAAATCGCCTTCAATCACAGCCATATGGAGTTCATCTTTAAGTGCTGCCATTGTTTTCTCTAGTAAAGATGTCTTTCCAGAGCCCGGCGACCCCATCAAATTGAGAACGAAAATTCTCTTTTCAGTAAAAAACACTTGATTTTCTGCCGCCACCTGATCATTTTTTCCTAAAATATCTTCCATCACCTGAATTTCCATCAGTCCACCTCCAAATACTCCACCTGCAGTTCCCTGCCAGACAAAATTTCCAACTGCCCTGACGAACAAATTGGACATAAAAAATTATAACGCTCTATCCGTGTTTCCTTCCCACATGCGCCGCAGCGTCCCACGAGAGGAATTTTATTAAGCTTTAGTTCTGCTGTTTCTGCAATCGTCCCTTTCGTCAATGCCGCAAAACAAAATTGCAGCGCATCGGTTTCTACACCCGACATTTCACCTAAACGAAGGCAGATGCACTGAATTTTTTTTGCTTGATTCCGTGCCGCATAATCCAGTGCAATATCCAAGATACCTTCTGCAATTGCCATTTCATGCATATAAAAACCTCCACAGCCGGGCTTAAAAAGCCCGGCTGTTTGTTTTAAATAACGGCTTCTAGCCCGTGTTTTGTAAATACTTCTGTAATTTCCGATAATCTTGTCTTTGCCGGATTATAATCAATGGTTGTTTGTCCATCATGTGCATGAATATGGACATGATAAACACCAGGTAATCCTAGCAATGTTCTCTCAACAGGCTCTACATTATCTGTTTGATACCCTTTTACAAAGAATTGAATTCTTGTATTGCTGCCTTGTGCTGCGCAGCCACATTCTGTACACATCATAGTTCCCCCAGTTTCTTTTTATGATTTTGTGGTCTTCTTGTCTAAAATCTCGCCAACATCCAAAGGTTCATGTTCCAAAATTTTTACACCTGAAAACATACTGGAAACCTCGCCTTCACCTTCCATGAAATCCGCTCTGACTGCCATGTAAACATGACCGATCACAAACAACATAATCAGCCAAGCGATATAATGATGAATTAAATGAATCATAAATTCACTGCCAAACAGACTGATGGTCCAGCCAAAAAGCCCTGCCCAAGCACTATTTGGATTCACCATAAGATACATAGCGTAACCCGTAAGGATTTCTACGAACACCATGCTGTAAAGCCCTACATAAGACATACGAGCAAGTGGATTCCGCAAGTATGGTTTATGCGACGGCTGAAGAAGTGAATAATGCATGGATACGTCAATCACTGCACGCCAAAAATCAAGTCGCCAAAAGCGTGGAAACAAACGATCTCCTTTATTGATGATAAAACCGTAGATCCGCAATATAAACGAAGCAACGAAGATAAATGCTGCAAGAAAATGTATATTGCGAATCAGATCAAGCGATAAAAGAAGGTTGCCAAACGTCGGCTCCATGCCGACACCACCGGACACAGGTTTAGTAACTAAGAGTCCCGTCACGAATAAGATCATGATACAAACGACCATAATCCAATGAAAGATTCGCAAAAATGGACTAAAAAGATAATATATTTTACGAGGTTCGTCTCTCACTATCATCAATCAATCCCTGCTACTGTCCTTCCCGTAGCTTTTCCTTTCATTATATTTTACATACATTTGTATTTTACCCCTCATTCTCATGCGAAATCTTACTCTTGGTTACCTCTCGCATAAGGATCCGTTGTCACGATCTTTATCTTTTTCCCCTCTGCATTATATAAATGCGTTGCACAAGCCATGCAAGGGTCAAATGAACGTACCACCTTTAAAATTTCCAATGGTTTGTCCGGCACTTTTACTTTTGTATCCATCATCGCTTTTTCATACGCACCATGACCGCTTTTGTCATCACGTGGACATGCATTCCAAGTCGTTGGAACAATGGCCTGATAGTTTGCAATCTTTTCATCCTTGATCACAACCCAATGACTTAACGCACCGCGTGGTGCTTCATAAAGACCAACGCCTTTACATTCTTTCGGCCAAGTTTTTGGTTCCCATTTCGAACTGTCTGCCACTTTTGTGTCGCCGGCTTTAATATTTTTAATTAATTTATCGTAGTAGTATTTTGCAATATGAGAATGTACCTGCGCTTCTAATGCGCGAGCCGCGGTACGGCCTACCATGGTTGGCAGCCATACTTCCGGTGCTAAATTGAGCACTTTAGATACAGCCTCGATCTGATCTACGATCATTTTTTCGACCCAAGTCGGCTCTGTAATCAAACCTTTTTTTACTTTTGTATAAATGATGATATATCTTGATACAGGCCCAACTTCGGCCATTTTACCACGCCATTTTGGCGTCTTAAGCCAAGAGTATTTTCCATCTTCATCAAGGTATTTCCATTCTGTCTTCGTACCTTCTTTAGGACCGGTATACTTTGGTTTCGTCACACCATCCCAAGGATGAAGATCTTTGCCTTCTGCATTTGGATAGGTGTACCAGGAATGTTCTACGCCTTCATTTAAAACCTCTGGATCAGAGAGATCCTCTGGCTTAAAGTCATAGAATTTCGCAGCCTCCAAACCTTTGCCGAAATCTTCAACTACACCATTGCAGCGGAACAATAAATTTTTATGGAAATCACCATTGGTCGTTCCATTATAAGTTTCGTCCGGATAATCACCGAATCCGATGACTCTTTCCTTTGCTAAACCGCCGCCATCAACGTAGCCTTTTTCTACATACATTTTTCCGATCGCTAAAACATCCGGTAAATAGAAAGATTCTACTAAATTGATCGCTGTATGAATAGAACGGTCTACAACCGCCAAACGTTCTGTATTGACTGGCGCATTCATATCATCCATCGAAATTGAGCAAGGCATCCCACCTACCACATAATGCGGATGCGGATTTTTCCCGCCAAAGACAACATGAGAAATAATAATTTCGCGTTGCTTATCTAACATATCTAAATAATGTGCAATTGCCATAAGATGTACTTCAGGCGGCAATAATTGAAAATCTGGGTGATCCCACCATTGCGCAGAAAAAATCCCCAGCTGTCCGCTTTCAACAATATCTTTCACTTTTTTCTGAATTTTTTGATAATATCCGGCTGTTGCTTTTGGGACTTCTCTCGGATAGGCCTCTGTATCTAACGTTTCCGGCACCTCAACTTGCAGTTGGTACGTTGACAAAATCGTACTTTGCAAGGCTGCAGTTTTTGCCGGATCTGCTTTTAATGCCTCAACCGGACTCACCCAATCAAGCGCATGCAAATGATAAAAGTGAATCAAATGATCCTGTACGGATTGCGTCGCAGCCATGATATTACGCATGTAATTCGCATTCTTAGGAATCTGAATCCCTAAAGCATCTTCTACTGCCCGTAAACAGCCAAGTGCATGTGCAGTCGTACACACACCACAAATTCTCTGAATAAAAGCCCAGCCATCACGTGGATCTCTGCCATTCATAATAAGTTCTAATCCACGCCAAGCAGTACCACTTGACAATGCATCTTCTACTTTACCTGTTGCTTCGTCTACTTTAACCTCAACCCTCAAATGCCCCTCAATACGCGTAATCGGATCTACTACAACTCGTTTCATTCTTCCACCTTCTTCCCTTCAGCTTCTTCCTTGGCAGCATCACGTTTCTTCTTCTGTACAACTGACATTGCACCATGTGCAACCACACCGGCTGCAGTTAACCCAGCCGCAATTGTACCGATTCTATCAATATCGCCAAGTAAAGGCCCATACTCCGGCAAACGTTTGTAGAAAGGATCTTCGTCCCAGAAATTATCGTTGCTGCAACCGATACAGCCATGCCCGGATTGGATTGGATAGGAAAGACCATTCCACCATCTTAAGTTACCGCATGAATTATACGTGACCGGGCCGCGGCAACCCAGATTATATAAACACCAGCCGGCTTTCGCACCAGCATCGTCAAATTTTTCTGCAAACATTCCCATATCAAAAAATGGGCGACGATAACAAGTATCGTGGATACGATTTCCATAAAATTGTTTTGGACGCCCCTCACCATCAAGCGGTGGTAATTTATCAAATAAAGCATAGTGCATGATTACACCTGTCATAACCTCTGGAATTGGCGGGCAGCCCGGAACTTTTACGATAGGTTTGTTACGAATAATATCACTAATTGAAACGGAACCTGTAGGGTTTGGTTTTGCAGCTTGGATTCCGCCACCAGTCGCGCATGTTCCATATTCAATAATAGCCGCAGCATTCTTCGCTGCTTCTTTTAATACAGATACAAACGTCTTGCCGCCAGTCATACAATAGATGCCATCCTCTGCAAGAGAAGCTGCACCTTCAACTGCCAAAATATATTTACCGGCATATTGCTGCATTGTTTGGTGTAAATGTTCCTCAAAAGGTTCACCTGCACCAGCGCCTAATGTATGGCTATACTCTAGGGCAATTGAATTTAGAACTACATCCGAAGCGAGCGGTGTTCCCGAACGAATGAAAGATTCGTCGCAACCAGTACACTCATGCCCATTTAACCAAATAACCACAGGCAAAGGCTTTCTCTCCGCTGCTGCGATTACTTTTGGCAGCATATCTGTGCTCAATCCCATAATACTGGTAAGTGCCACGCATGATTTAACAAAGGTACGACGATTGATGTTTTTTCTGAGATATACATCCCACATAGATTCTAGCTTAGCCACTATATCCCTCCTCATTTCATTTGATTACAAAAAAAGACCAAAATCTTCTCTTCGCATCGCCTGCCTCTCAGCTGCTTATGACAAACGCATTTTTATATAACAAATAACCCCTTTATCGCTTAAAGAAGTTATTCATTTTCACTTCAATGGCGAAAACAATTTTTGCTCAATCACTATCTTACAATCTTTTGACAATTCCATCGAATGTTATCTAAAATATCCAACTATATGTAGAATCTTTTACATAATAAATATTCTATTTTATTTATTTTCTTTCATTATACCTCTTAATAATAGAAAAATCTACATTTATAGACGAATTATCCATCATAAATTTTTCTTATACTCAGTAAAAAAAATTCCTCTTAATATACCAAATTTTATCGTACAAAATTAAACATTTTAATTTTGTACGATAAATCTATGCTATAATAGAGACAAATTTTCAATCGTATCATCAATTTTTATCGTGTAAATTTGATAATTTTTAATTTTTTTTTGCCGGAAGGTGTCTATATGAATAATGAAAAACATCAGCATATCGCGGAAGATGGAACAATCATCACACATACCCACAGCCATACACATTCCCATACGCAAACAAAAGCCGTTTTAAACCGCATGTCTAGATTAATCGGACATATGGAGTCCATCAAAAAAATGGTGGAAAACGGGCGCGATTGCAGTGAGGTGTTAGTCCAGCTTTCAGCAGTCAGTTCCGCCCTGCAAGGCGTCAGCCGTGTCATCTTGAAAGACCATATTGAGCATTGTATCGTCGATGCGGTAAAAGAAAACGATACGCAAGCACTGGAAAATCTCAATAAAGCAATTGATCGTTTCATGAAATAAATAATAAAAATAAAAGCTCTGTTGTTGATCGCAGTCTTCATAAAACTGCGATCAACAACAGAGCTTTTATTTTATGGGTGAAACATAAATAAAATTCTATATTTTTACTCGATCATTTTATTTATCATCTAAAACTATATAAAAAAGGGTCTGCCGCACCAAAGTTTTATTTTTAGAAATCTTACTGTCTCACTAAACGCATAGATGTCCTTTTGTCATTGCCACAAAATAAGATGCAACGCGAGCTGTAGCATCACCATGAACGAAAACAATGATGTATAATTAAAGTATGGCATAAGGTCGATTCTTTTTGAGTCAAGAACTCGACCACAAAATTGATATGATTTCCTGCTTGCACCACATATTGTCCAGCCCCTTCGGGCGAAAGGACGTGTAGTAAAGTAATAACTTACAGGAAGTCACGCCATATTTTATCTACAAGGGGATGGTATTGTGGACATAACTTATGAGCGTTGTTGTGGGATTGATGTACACAAAAAGATGATAGTTGCCTGTCTAATCTGTGGTGGAAAGCAGCAACTTCGTCAGTTTGGTACAACGACAAAAGAACTGAGAGATTTATCAGCTTGGTTAGTTGACGCCGGTTGTCAAATGATTGCCATGGAAAGTACCGCTTCCTACTGGAAACCATTGTACAATATCTTTGAGCTTTCCGATCTCAATGCCATGGTAGTAAATGCCCAGCACATGAAAGCTTTGCCTGGTCGTAAGACCGACGTCAAAGATGCAGAATGGATTGCCGATCTGCTCCGACATGGGTTACTAAAAGCAAGCTATATTCCAGACCGTGAACAACGGGAACTACGGGAAATCTCTCGCTATCGCAAGAGCTTGATTGATGAGCGAAGCCGAGAGCTGAACCGATTGCAGAAAATGCTCGAAGGAGCCAATGTGAAACTATCCAGTGTAGTAAGTGCCATCAATGGCAAGAGTTCCAGGCGACTTCTGGAAAGCATTGTCCAAGATAAAAAGCTTGATGAAGACGAGATTTTAAGGCTGCTTCATCCTAGTATGCACGCTAAACTCAATGAAATCATGGCTTGTGTTGATGGAATTATTTCGCCCTTGCAACGCAGATTGCTTCGTAATGTCTTGGATCATATTGACGATATGACAAAACGTATCGAAGATATGGACAAACTAATCAAAGACTACTTGAACAAATATGAAGAAGCCATCGCAGCCATAGATGAAATACCGGGTGTTGGGAGAATCAGTGCAGAAACAATCTTAGCGGAAATCGGATTAAATATGAATCGGTTTCCAACCGAAAGACATATTAGTTCTTGGGCTGGTGTGGCGCCAGGTAACCATGAGAGTGCAGGGAAACGAAAGAGTGGAAAAACTACGCATGGAAATACAACATTAAAAGCTATGTTAGTACAATGTGCCAAGGCTGCGCAAAAGACGAAGGGAAGCTTTTTTTCAGCTCAATATCAACGGATTGCAGCGCGAAGAGGAAAAAGCAGAGCCGCCGTAGCTGTGGCTCATTCCATACTAATCGCTATTTACTACATACTAAAAGCAAAAGTTCCTTATCGAGAGTTAGGTTCAGAATATTACAACCAATTTAACCGCGAGAAGAAAATACAATCCTATTTGAAGAAATTAGCGGCTTTGGGTTGGGAGCGCCCCACCACAGCTACAACCTGATTGTCTATATACGATATTTTTTGTCCTGAATTATAGGGCTTGTCTTTGTGCGTCCTTTTTCTAGGATATAGAAGAGTTTTTCATAGTAAAGGACCAAAAAGTCTAGGCTTCAAACCTCCAAAATACTTGAAAAAAGATCGACTTACTAAAATCCTCAACTCGCTTTCGCTCAGACAAACGGATTTCTTCACGTAAGTCGATCTTTTTTCATCCTTCGGAACGTATTTTTCCGGAAAAGCCAGGTACGAAAAAATAGCGACGCCCCATTTTCATAATATGGACAATTTTTGCTCGCGATCCAATCATTACACAAAAATTTTTGTAGCCCCATTTCTCACTTTTACAAATTGACGCCTACTTTTTTACGCAAAATATAAGGAATCAAAAATAAAGACCTGCCTGCCGTAAATAATAAAAAAGAAACCCATAGGCCATGGTTGCCGTAAGCAGGAATCAAAAATGCTTGAGCCACCAAATATACGAGCAAGGAGAGAACTGTTGAATTTCGAATCGCTATCGTATCGGTAATTCCTGTAAAAACACCATAAAAAATCAGTCCAATACTCGCACAAATCGGAAAAAGCAACATCCATTGTGCATAAAGCTCACATAAAGCAATAACCTCTTGAAAATGTGTAAACAGTTGAATGAATCCAACTTTTCCATACCAATAAACTGCCGTCAAACCGGCTGCGGCATAAAAGCTCCATTGCCATGACAGGGATACAATCTTCCGATACATGCGCTGATCTTTACTGCCATACGCTTTTCCGGCCCAGACGCTAGAAGCATTTGCAAAACCGTCGAAGAAATAAGCAATGATATATTGTATCTGAAAAAGAACTGCATTCGCCGCTAAGACTTCTTCCCCAAAGGACGCACCTGCCCGCGTAAATAAATTCGTCATCGTCAGCAAACAAATGGTGCGTATCATTAAGTCTCCATTCACACTAACAATTCGTTTCAATGCTTCTTTTTCAATCAGACAGGACCAAGTCAGCGATTTCCAAGGAAACTTGGCATAACGATACACAAATACGCCAGCCATAATAACCGAAACGATTTGTGCAATCAACGTCGCCGCCGCTACGCCGGCAACACCCCAATAAAAAACTTGAACAAACAAAATGCATAAGCCAATGTTCAATAGATTAATTGCGACTTGTAGAAATAAGACTGCTCTTAATTTGACCATTCCCATCAGCCAGCCAAGCAATACATAATAGCTCAGCATACACGGCGCACCCCAAATTAAAATCCGAAAATAAATGCCAACCTGCACAGCCACAACTTCCGAAGGCTGAATCAAATACAATGCGCCGGCAAGAATCGGTTCACTAAAAATCAAGAAAATACTGCCGACTGATAGACCAATGACCATCGGCCTAATCAAGGCAAACATAGACATTTCATCATCCTTAGCCCCCAGAGCTTGTGCAGCAAACCCAGATGTACTGACACGCAAAAAACCAAATAACCAATATAGTGTACTAAAAATTACTGCACCGACAGCTACCCCACCGATGTAGGAAACGTCGGATAAACGTCCAACAACCGCCGTATCTACCGCTCCCATTAAAGGCGTAGTAATTGTGGATATAATAAATGGAAATACCAGAGCTAAATAGGCTCGCTGCGTTAAGTTTTCTGTTTTCATGCAAAGATACCCTTTCCCTTACTAAAATTACCCTGCAGCATCGTTTAAGACGTCAGAAAAATCCATGACCGAATGCAAAAGTTTACGCGAATAAGCATTTTGAATGTTTCCTAATTCCATCATATGCGGCACTTCTTCAACGATTTTTCCCTCCGCAAAGAAAAGTGCACGATCACAAAAATACGCAACAGCCGCCAAATCATGACTGATGAATACATACGATAAATTATACTCTTCTTTTAACGAAAGCAAAAGATCCATGACCTGCACTTGCACAGATACATCCAGTGAACTCACGGGTTCATCCAATAAAATAAACGCTGGGTTCATAGAAATAGCTCGGGCAATACACACCCTTTGCAGCTGCCCTCCACTAAGTTCATGCGGATATCTCATGATATGATCACCGCATAATCCGACCTTTTCCAATAGAGATACAACGCGTTCCTTTGCTTCTGCCTTACTGCTGTTTTCCATTGGTTCAGCAATGATATCTTTCACCCGAAAACGAGGATTTACTGAAGAAGTATAATCTTGAAATACTGCACTAATCTTACTCCGCCAATTCGATGATTTTTTTGCCAGCCCTGATTGATAAATATCCGCTTCCTCAAATAAGATCCGTCCGGCACTTGGCGGTTCAATACCCAGCATCATTTTTCCTAAAGTGCTTTTTCCACTACCGCTTTCGCCAATAATCC
Organism: Massilibacillus massiliensis; assembly: GCF_900086705.1. Classification (NCBI taxonomy): domain Bacteria; kingdom Bacillati; phylum Bacillota; class Negativicutes; order Selenomonadales; family Sporomusaceae; genus Anaerosinus; species Anaerosinus massiliensis. The sequence continues at coordinate 1,869,278 of NZ_LT575483.1, forward strand.
CCAAGCATTCACCGCGCGCCAGTTGCAGCGATACGCCATTGATAATGGTCTTTTGCTTTGACGAAAACAAGCTGTTCTTTTGCTGAAACGATTTATAAACTTGATCAACTGTAAGCAGCATCATATCTCACCCCTTTTTCTCTTCTCCCCGAACCGCCAAACGATATTTTTCCATCAACGCCATTCTTGTCCGAATCAAATATCGCGTATATTCTTTCTCTGCCTGGCAAAATATTTTTTTCTTACTGCCTTCTTCCACCACATTGCCTTTATCCATAACTAAAATATGATCAGAAATTCGACTGATGACACCCAGATCATGAGAAATAAAAATCATTGCCGTTTTAAGTGTCTCGCGAATACGCGCAAACTCCTCCATAACCTCAAATTGCGTGATCGAATCCAAAGCAGTAGTCGGTTCATCCGCGATAATTAGATCCGGTTCCAGCGCAAGTGCAATTGCAATCATAACACGCTGCAGCATCCCCCCACTCAATTGATGCGGATATTTCTCCAATAATTCCTCCGGATGTTTCAGCTGCATTCTCGCCAAAACATCCAGTGCCAATTCTATCGCTTGCTTTTTCTGCATACTTTTATGACTTAAGAAAGTCTCCGTCATTTGCATACCAATTCTCGCTGTCGGATCAAATGCCGTCATTGGATTTTGCAAAACCATACAGCAAGATTTCCCCCGGATAGACTGCATTTCAAGTTTACTGATCTGCATCAGATCCTGTCCTTTGAAAATGGCTTGACCGGTGATTGTGAAATTTGCATCTAGTAAACCTAGAATAGCACGGCATAACATCGTTTTTCCACTGCCGCTTTCACCCAAAATTCCTAAACAAGCGTTTTCTTCAAGTGCAAAAGAAACGCGATTCACCAAAACTCTCTGTTCGTCTTTCTTTAATTTTACCGTTAAATCTTGTACCTTCAATATCGTTTTCATCTATACTCTTCCTTTACATCCGTTGCGTCTCTTAACCCATCCCCTAACAAATTAAACGCTGCCACCAACGTCAAAATTGCCAAGCCAGGCACTAGCATTTGTTCCGGATGAATGGTCATAACCTTCTGTGCCTCATTTAACATTGCACCCCATTCAGCAGTAGGTGCCTGTACGCCTAAACCTAAAAAAGATAATGCCGATAAATTCAGAATAACCCAGCCTGTATCCAAACTCGCTAAAATCACAAGCTCCGGTAAAGCATTTGGCAGCAAATGCTTAAATAAAATAAATCGCTGACTTCTGCCGGTCGTTTGAGAAAATAAAATGTATTCTTTCGCGCTGTATTTTCGAATGATACTCCGAATCATCCGCGTATACCAAGCCCATTTTACAATCACATTTGCCAAAATCACATTACCGATTCCCACACCTAACATACCGACAAGTGCCAAAATCATAACTTGGCTTGGGAAAGATAACATCACATCACAAATGCGCATTAGCAGTTCATCCACCCAGCCACGAAAATAACCGGCAAGCATGCCGAAAAATACCCCGACTGTAATGGTCGCACTCATCGTGAATAAAGCCAAATAAAGCGTCGTTCTGATCCCATAAAGAAGCCGTGAATAAATACAGCGCCCTAACTGATCTGCCCCCAAGGGATATTGCAGAGAAAAGCTCTCATATTTATGCAAGACATCCACCTGATTTGGATCGTGCAGTGCCAGCCATGGTGCAAAAGCGCCCGCCAACAAAGTAAGCACAATAATCACTAAACTTCCCATTGCCAGATAATCGCGCTGAAGACGTTTCAACAAATCTCTCATGATTGTTCCTCCCGTAACCGCGGATTTAAAACATGCTGGACAATATCGACGATCAAATTACAAAATACAAATAAAATCGCCATCAGCAAAATATATCCTTGAATTACCGGATAATCCCGATTAAAAATCGCAGAAATACAGAGGCGTCCAATACCCGGCCAGGCAAAAATATTTTCAATAATCACCGTTCCCGCCATAAGCTGCGGAATACTCATCCCAAAAGCTGTAACGCTGGTATAAAGTGAATTTTTCAACACATGTCTTAATAAAATCCGTTTCTCGCTTAACCCCCGTACTCGTCCATAAAGCACATAATTCTCTTTCATATTCTCTAAAACATTACTGCGAATCAGCCGAACGTACGTAGAAATATACGTAAGGGAAAGTGCTGTCGCCGGCAATATCAAATGGCGGAGTTCCCCGCTCCCGCTCGTCGGTAAAAGATTCAGTTTAATAGAAAAAAACCAGCTGAGTAATAGAGCAACCCAGTATCCCGGCATAGCGGTTCCAATAAACACCAAAACACGAAGCAGCCGATCCGCATAACTATGGGCAAAAACAGCGCTCAATATGCCAATTGGCAAACTGACAAAAATAATAATCAGTATCGTAGCAAACGTTAATTGTAGTGTCGCTGGCAGGCAGCGTTTGATCTCATCAAACACATACCGATCATTGATATAAGATTTTCCCAAATCTAACGTCAATGCTTTTCCCAACCAGTCTACATATCGTGCAAAAAACGGCTTATTTAAGCCCAATTGTTCACGCATCGAAGCAATACTCTCCGGTGTAGGCACAACCTCATTTACCCTCAAGGCAACTTCCGCTGGATCTGCCGGCACCATCGCGATAATTGCAAACGAAAAAAAAGAAATCACAAAAAGAAGCGGAATCACCGCTAAACATCGTTTTATCAGGTAATTTCGCAAAATTATCCCCTTCCTAACCACGATTACACTTGAGGGAAAGTCGTTTCCAGGCAGCAGAAACAACTTTCCCTCTACAAAAATTATGGTTCGTTCTATTTATTATTTTTCAAAATACATTTTTTCAAATGGAATTTCAAATTGTGACATATTGAACGTCACACCTTTTAAATTCTTCTTGAAGACCGCACGATTTCTTTCATAGGTCAGAGGAATATAAACGGCTTCATCATGCAAGGTTGTTAAGATATAGGTATACAGCTCCTGCCGTTTCGTTTCGTCCACAGAAATCAGTACATCATGGATTGCTTGATCCAAGGCTTTCTTATCTTTCAGGCCTTGCTGTGCATAGTAATCACCATACACCGGCAACTTCATACCTGCAATAGAAGATTGCGGATCATACGGTGTTCCCCATGAAATGTTGAAGATGATATCAAAGCTGCCGGATTTTTGTCTGTCACGATATGCTTGCTCTTCTTCTCCATTAATTTCTAAATGCACACCGATTTTTGCAAATTCACTTTGAATATACTCAGATATCGTTTTTTCCAAAACGCTGTTGCTGTTATAATGCATCCGCACTAAAAGCTCCTGTCCGTCTTTTTCACGATATTTTTTACCCTCAGCCTGTTTCCACCCGGCCTCATCCAATAACTCTGCACTGCGTTTTAAATCATAGCTAAACACTTTCAAATCAAGATTCGCATACGGCACTGTTTTCGCAAGCAGCGTATCTGCTACACTTTCACTGCCATTAAAAATATTCGTTGAAATGCCCTCTTTATTAACACCGTGTTCCAATGCCTGACGTACGCGTAAGTCCTTTAGCGCCCCGCTTGTTGTATTCATTAATAACATCCGCGTCGAAGAAGGATCCGACATCGAAGTTGTAAATTTATCTTCTTTACTTAATTGCATAAATGAATCTGCATCGATCATATTCTTACCGAAAATCAAATCAATTTCACCGTTTTTCAGCGCTAAAACACGTGTCTGATTATCTGGAATCACCTTCATCGTCACTTTCTCAAGCTTTGGCTTTTCACCCCAATATTTTGGATTGACAGTAAATACTGCATATTCATCCGTTTTGTGGTCACCAAGTACCCAAGGACCGGTTCCTACATAAGATGTTACACCATTCTTGGTTTGTCCATCTTTCATAGATTTCGGTGAAATGAAACGAAACGGTCTTGTTACTGCCAGTTCAGTCAACATAGGATAATACGGGTCGCTTAAAACAAACTTCAGCGTATAATCGTCAACCACTTCTACTTTATCAATCACGCGAATCATTTCCAGCCATGTATGACGCTCTTTATTATCCATAATTGCATCAATATTCAATTTCGCTGCTTTCGCATCAAACTTTTCTCCGTCTGAGAATTCCACGTCTTTACGCAAATGGAACGTATACACTTTTCCATCCGGCGAAATATCCCATTTTTCCGCCAGCCAAGGTTTAATACCGTCATCGGTAATCGCAACCAAAGATTCAAAAATCATATTCTGCGCCCAAATTTCCCCACCATATAAATGAGGATTCAAATCCCGAATATCGCGAAAATTAGCAAAAACTAATTCCTTTTTCTCAACATTTTCCTTACTTTCCGATCCGCAGCCGCCTAAAACGCCCACTAAAAAGACCATCACCAGTAAACCAACTGTTTTCCATGTTTTCTTCATTCTTTTTCCTCCGCATAATTCGTTACTTTTTCTTGCATGGATCATACGTTTGTGAAAATTCCGCGTAATAAATACGCATTCTTTGCTTGACATACAGGTAAACTCATCTTATGATATTGATAATCACTATCTTTAGCATTGAGCAAATATTATCAAATTCTTGCATGCCTGTCAATAGATAGAATGAATTTAACTGAAAATAATTCTCAATTAAATTTAGATAACAACGCAAGAAGCTCGATAAGAAATTATTTATATTACACTAAATATTGAATCTAAAATTCAAATTTTCTGAATTTTTTTGTGCTTTATTTACTATAAAAACATTGCTTAAGAGGAGATTTTACATGAAAAAACTTACGATTCCGGCTCTATCCCTGCTTGTGGGCCTTTATGCAACAAGCACAACTTTTGCAGCCCAAAACCCATTTTCTGATGTGCCATCCGATCATTGGTCAATACATACACTGACGAGTCTAGCCCATGAAGGCGTCATTGAAGGCTATGGTGACGGCACGTTCCGTGGTGACGCTAAACTTACACGCTACGAAATGGCAACGATCATTGCCAAAGCAATGGCAAAATCCAATCTGAGTACAAACGCAAGAACGCAGCTTGATCAATTATCTGCCGAATATGCCGATGAACTCCATAATCTCGGGGTCCGAGTCACAGAACTCGAGGAAAAAAGCGACAATTTAAAAATAAACGGTCTGCTTCGCTTAGATACAAGCAAAGATGAAGTAAAAAACACAACAAAGTCCAAAGCTCGTCTTCGTTTAGAACCAACTGCATTCGTCAATGAAGACTGGCAGATGAAAGCCAGAATTGACTATGATACAAATTTAAAAACAGGTGTAGGTGGAACCGGTACGCTAAAAATGGCTTACGCAAACGGCAACTTATTGGGCGGAAAAGTCTCTTTAGGTAAAGTGGACTATGCGGATTTTGAGAATATGAATGCTGCCTATGGGCTTGTTTTTGATAACTACCTGTCTGGGGCAAAAGCAGTGTTTGGCGATAAAGTTAAAGTAACGCTTGCCGGCGGACGCATGGACTCCGAAAATACAGCTTTTGGATATGGATTTAGCAATTATCCAAATAGCTCAATTGATTATGCCGGAATTCAAATTACCGGTAACGCATCAGATAAACTTCTGCTTGGCGCAGCCTACCATTCACTGCGCGATGAAGCCTTATATAAAAATCAGTCCATTATTGAAGTTGCTGCCGATTATAAACTCTCAAACACCTTGAAATTCGGCGGCGCTTATGCAAAATCAAATCTTGATGCAAGTCAATTTAATCTTAAAAGCGACAACGAAGACCAAGCTTACAATATACAGTTGGATTATAAAGGCATCAAACGCAGTGCTCCCGGCAGTTTTGGCATCTGGGCAGCATATCGTCAGCTCGGTAATCTTGCCGTATCTGCACCTACCTATGTAGCCAGTTCCAACGGCGAAAAAGGCTACGAAATCGGCACAAAATACATGCTCGATAAAAATATTATGGGACAACTCACCTATTTCAACGGTGAAAATATCAGCTCCGAACGTGATGTAGAACGAATCTTCGGTCGTTTAGAATTTAGATTTTAATCAATCCCTTAATTTATGAAACATACTTTTAAAAACCAAACAGAAAAAAAGTATCACAATAAAACTGCGATACTCCTCAGCGTATAGACAAATAACATATTCATATCTATAACTTAAGAACTTAAGAAATTACGAAATCCGTTCCACTTATAAACTAGTACGAAGATAGGTTGCCGACCCGCCGCCTATCTGTCCATAGTTTGTCTACAAGACTAAAGAGTATCGCAAGCAAACTGCGATACTCCATTTTTATTTTAAAGCGTTTCTTTAGTTCTTCATAAAAATTCTCTCTTGTACCAATTTGCATAACCACCACAATGATTTCCTGCGCATCAATTTGATAGGCTATCCGATATGCAATACCATTTATCTTTACATGATATGAATAAATTGTTGCTAGATCACCTTTCAATAGATCACCAATGAACGGATTTTGTGCAATCTTATCAAGAACGACTAGCAGCTTAGCTCGCACAGGTTTATCAAACTTTTTAAGTTCCCGTACGGCAGAATTAAGTACAACCAATTCATACATTTTCATTCTCCGTTTTAAGGTCGCAAAGAGAGCTATATTCTTTTTTACTATACGCCTGCTTTGCTTCAGCAACTAAACTATCCAAGGCCTCGTTCAACTGTATCTGATATTCTTTTACCGTCTGCTTCGTTACGCATTTTCCATCTTTGGCCAAATCAGCACGAATAAGATCTTGCATTTCATCAGCCACAGTACGAGGTTTAAGAATAATTGTCTCTCCATCAATTATAATTTTAAGCTTACTGCCTGCCTTAAGTTTAAATTTATCCCGAACTTCTTTTGGCAACACGAACTGCCCCTTGCTGCTGATAACTACATCGTATTCCATAATTACCTCCTGTAAGAAGTAAGATTTCTTACTTGTATTTTACTAGATCAATCAGCTGAATTCAAGTTTAAGTAAAGAAAAAATCTGTCACACGATCATCTAAGATCTCTAATGTGACAGATTTTCTTTTATCCTACAGTTTTTAATTTTGCTTCATGTTTATGCTCGGCAGGCTTCGGTAAAATGAATGAACAGATTGCCGCCAATAGAGCAAAGACAGCCAAAAGTTCCATCGTTGCCGTCAGTCCATACTGATCAGCAAACATTCCCATCAAAGGAATAAACATGCCACCTACACTAAAGGAAAGCCCTAGCGTTACACCGGATGCGAAACCTACACTCCGTGCTAAATAACTCTGCCCCAAGACAACGACCGAACTAAACGGCGAAAACACAGCAAACCCTATTGGTATCATTAAAATATAACCGATAATCGCACTCGTTGTTTGTGACAACAACGCTACCATCGGCACCAAAAGAACATAGCTCATCTGCACTACTTTTAAATAGCCAATTTTATCTGCCAGCAATCCGCCAAGCATTGTCGTAACAATACCAAACATAAATAATAACGTCAATGCTGAACTTGCTGCTGCTGCAGAAAGGCCTGCAGCGTCTACTAAATATAACGGAATAAAACTTCTTAATCCGCAAATAACAAGTGAACTAAATATAATGAGTAAAGTTAATCTCGCAAAAGAACGCCAATCATTTTGAAGATTTTCGCTTTGCGTATTTTCTTTCTTAACCTCATTTTTTACGTCCGTTGAAGCGCCTTCAATCTCTGCCTGCATTTTTGGCAACACGATCAATAAAAGAACTGACATAATAAAAGATACGATGCTAAACACAATCGTTCCCTTCATGCCAAAAGCTGTGACAGCTGCCACGGTAATCATCGGGCCAAACGCAAAGCCACTATTCCCACCTACAGAAAAAATACTTAAAGCAGTTCCTCTCTTGGTTCCGGAAATTTTATGAATCATGCGCGCTGCCTCCGGATGAAAAATAGCACTGCCAATTCCACTCACCGTCACCACAGCAAAAATAGCCCAATAATTTTCAAACAGTCCAACAAGCCCCATTGCAACCCCAGATAATAAAATTCCAAATGGCATCAACCAAGTTTTAGAGGATCGATCTGCCAGCCAACCAAAAGTAGGCTGCACAACCGAAGATAAAAAACAAGATGCAAACATCAATCCCGTTACAGCTTTGTAGTCCATTCCATAATACAATATAAAAAATGGCAGAATTGCAGGCAATGCACCCATTCCTATATCATTAAAGAAATGACCTGCAGCCACTATATATACATATTTTCGATTCATTTTTCTTTCCCCCTAGTATACCTCTCCCCTGCTATGCGCGCACGACTTCCCGCCCAACTACGCTGTACCCTACCGGACGAAAATTCGTGTATCCTACGGCTTTAAACTTTGCCGACTAATCATCAAACGTCTCATTTTCTTCTATATCATACATTTGATTTATTTCATCAAGAAACCGTAAAATAATCGATTGTTCAGCTTCACTATACGCAGATAAAAGCGATAATTTCTCCTGCATCGCTTGATTATGACATTTTTTATGTGCCACATATATTTCTTTTCCCTGCTCTGTTAAGTAAAAATAAACTTCTTTATTATTTTCAGGCTTTTGATAGCTCACAATAAACTTCTTACACAATAATTTCTTGCAGATTTTGCTGATTGCCCCCCTTGTCATCCGCATCTCAGCAGCCACTTTGGTTACATTTGCATCCTCAATTGAACCAATTTTATCAATGCAATGTGCCTCCGCCAAATAAATGCCTGCGAAAATTTTATCCCGATGCTGTTCTAACAAATCTGACCGCTCTTGTATACGCGTCAATGATTTTACAATTTGTATCGCTGTTTTCAACGAACCTCCCCCTTTGTTTCCAAGGAAACAATACAAGTGTAACATTATTTTATTTCCTTGTAAACAAAATTAAAAATACCATCTTACCAAAATCCGCAAATTTTCTTCAAACAAGCAGATTTCTTATCAGTAAGTTGGTATTTTTCATCCTTTGAAACGTATTTTCCCCAAAAGTCGCAGCTATGAACCTAGGTTATTTTGTATTTTTTTCATCTACTATATCACGAAGATCCAGAGGTTTATGTTTGAATATTTTTACACCGGAGAACATACTCGAAACTTCACCTTCACGTTCCATAAAATCCTCCCGAACAACCATATAAATATGTGGAATCGTAACAAACACAATAAGCCAAGCTACATAATGGTGAATCAAATGAAGCATAAATTCACTATCCCAAATACGGATGATCCAGCTAAAGAGCCCTGCACCAAAAGCATTTGGATCCACCGTAACCCGCATTGCAAATCCCGTAACAATTTGAATCAGCATCATACTATAAATTGCAACATATGATATACGTGCCAATGGATTACGTAAGTACGGTTTATGTGACGGACGAAGAAACATATAATGCAGTAATACATCCTTTGAACCACGCCAAAAAGCTTCTTCCCAAAACCTAGGAAATAAACGATCCCCTTTATACATTACAAAACCATAAATACGCAAAATAAATGCCGCAACAAAAATGAATGCCGCAAAAGAATGCATATAACGGACAAAGTGCAGTGATAACAGAATCGATCCAAAAATCGGTTCCATACTAACACCACCAGACAAAGGCTTTGTAATCCATAATCCTGTTACAAACAAGACGATGGTACAAAAAACCATGATCCAATGAAAAATTCGCAAAAATGGACTGAATAAATAATAAATGAACCGAGGTTCCTTTTTCACACCGTGCTCTCCTTCCTGCGAACCCCTTTTATCATCTTATGCTTAGAGGTTCACTCGATCAATTCATACGGATCTGTTGTCACAACTTTGATTTTCTTCCCCTCAACGTTATACAAATGCGTTGCACAAGCCATACATGGATCAAAGGACCGAACCACCTTTAGAATCTCTAACGGTTTGTCCAGAATCTTGACCTTTGTATCGATCATCGCCTTTTCATATGGGCCATGATTCCCTTTCGCATCGCGGGGACAAGCATTCCAAGTCGACGGAACAACCGCTTGATAATTGGCAATTCTTCCATTTTTAATGACAACCCAATGACTTAAAGAACCTCTCGCTGCTTCATAAAGCCCTACGCCCTTGCATTCCTCCGGCCAAGTTTTAGGCTCCCATTTTGTACTATCCGCAACTTTTGTATCGCCTGCTTTAATGCTTTTAATTAATTTGTCATAAAAATACTGACTCATATGTGTATGCATCTGCGCATCCAAGCCGCGGGCAATCGTACGACCAAGCATTGTTGGCATCCATACATTTGGTTCCAACTGTAATACACTTGATACCAATTCAACTTGATCCACCATTAATTTTTCCGCCCAAGTTGGATCTTTCAATACACCTTTTTTCATCTTGGTATACATAACGATATAACGCGCTAATGGCCCAACTTCCGTCATCTTCCCTCGCCATTTTGGCGTCTTGACCCAAGAATACTTTCCTTCTTCATTTAATGTAATCCAATTCGTTTTGGTACCTTCTTTTGGCTCTGTATACTTTGCTTGCGTCACACCATTCCAAGGATGAAGATCTTTTCCCTCCGCACCCGGGTATTCATACCACGAGTGCTCTACACCTTCATTTAAAACTTCTGGATCTGATAAATCTTTGGCATTAAATTCATAAAATTGTGCAGCATTAACACCCTGACTAAAGTTTTCCACGACACCATCACAACGAACCAGTAACTGTTTTTGAAAGCCACCCTTACTCGTGTTTGTATAGGTTTGATCAGGATAGGCGCCAAAACCCATAACTCTTTCCTTTGCCATACCTCCGCCATCTAATCGTCCCCGCTTGGCATAGATCTGCCCAATTGCCAAAAGATCGGGCAAGTAAAAAAATTCAACCGCATTTACTCCCGTATGAATCGCTCGGCTGACAACCTCCAACCGTTCGGTATTAACAGGCGCATTCATATCTTCCATAGAGATTGAACACGGCATTCCTCCCACCACATAATGCGGATGTGGATTCTTACCCCCAAAAATCACCTGTGGAATAACAATTTCTCTTTGTTTATCAAGCATTTCTAAATAATGCGTTAACGCGATGAGATGCAATTCTGGCGGCAGTAATTGATAATCAGGATGATCCCACCATTGAGCTGCAAAGATCCCCAACTGTCCGCTCTCAATGACATCCTTGATTTTCTTCTGCATCATTTGAAAATAAGCCGTTGTAGCCTTTGGAAATTCTTTTGGATAAGCCTCTGTATGCCAATCCTCTGCTCCTTTAAAATCCATCTTGTAGGTTGACAGCACTGTATTTTGCAGTTTTGCCGCTTCTATCGGATCCGCCTTGGCTGCCTCGAGCGGGCTAATCCAATCCAAGGCGTGCAAATGATAAAAATGCACGAGATGATCCTGCGTCGATTGTGCACCAGCCATAATATTTCTTATATAATTCGCATTGTTTGGGATTTCAATCTCTAAGGCATCTTCCACTGCACGTAAAGCCGCGAGTGCATGTACCGTCGTGCAAACACCACACATTCTTTGCGCATATGCCCAAGCATCACGGGGATCTCTGTCCTTTAACACGACTTCAATCCCACGCCAAGCCGTACCGCTTGACAAGGCATCTTCTACTTTCCCCGTTCCCTCATCTACTTTAATTTCCAACCTCAAATGCCCTTCAATACGTGTAACCGGGTCTACGACAATTCTCTTCATCATTCTTCCTTCTTCTCGTCAGTTGTTTCTTCATTTGTTTGACGCTTTTTCTTTTGCCACGCAGATAATGCCCCATGCACAACAACACCGGCCGTGGCAATTCCGGCTGCAGCCTTGCCTATTTCATCGACATCAACAAGTTTTGGGCCATACGCCGGCAGTCGTTCGTAAAGAGGATCCTCATCCCAAAAATGATCATTACTGCAGCCAATACAGCCGTGTCCCGATTGAATAGGATAGGAAAGGCCATTCCACCACCGCAGATTGCCACAGCAGTTATATGTTTCCGGACCACGACAGCCTAATTTGTACAAACACCAGCCCGCTCTAGCGCCGATATCATCAAACTTCTCGGCAAACATCCCTGCATCAAAAAATGCACGACGATAACAGGTGTCATGAATGCGATTACCATAGAATTGCTTTGGCTGTCCCGCACTGTCAAGTGGGGGCAATTTTCCAAACAACGTATAGTGCATGATAACGCCTGTCAGGACTTCCGGAATAGGCGGGCAGCCGGAGAGCTTAACAATCGGCTTATGATTGCCGACCGCGGATCTTACACTGACCGATCCTGTAGGATTTGGTTTTGCCGCTTGAATGCCGCCACTGGTTGCACATGATCCAAACTCCAGAATAAATGCAGCTTGTCTTGCGACTTCTTCTACTGCCGATAAAAATGGTTTACCTGCAACCATGCAAAAGATTCCATTTTCAGCAATTGGTACTGCACCTTCCACGATCAAAATATACTTACCTGCATATTGCTGCATAATCGTATGTAGATGTTCTTCAAAAGGTTCACCACAACTCGCACTCAAAGTATCACTATATTCCAAGGCAATCGAATTCAGAAGTACATCGGTGGCAAGAGGCGTCCCAGATCGGAGAAAAGATGTATCACAGCCGGTACATTCATGACCATGCAGCCAAAGAACCACAGGCAAGGGATTTGTTTCCGCCGCTAAAACGACCTTTGGTATCATATCGGTACTAAACCCCATGATACTGGTAAGTGCCACGCACGCTTTAAGAAAGCTGCGGCGACTGATATTTTTCCTAAGGCAGACTTCCCACATCGTTTCTAATTTATCCATGTCATCACTCCTCGCTGCATTTGATTCTGTATCCATGAATGTAACTTTTGATTGCTTTTTATAAACGTATTTTATACCGCAATCGCCCACTTTATACTCCAAAGCAAAAACAACCATCCCCTTTGCAGGATTGGTTGTTTTTCATTCAATTAAAATTTTTCCGTCATGCATTGTCTCCCTCTAAAGAAACATCATCACCATCGAAAACTATATCGTCACCATTTTCAAAAAAAGATTTTTGAAATAACGGCGCTAAAATCTCCTCTTCCATTGGGCGCGTAGTCAATCTCATTTCATCTTCTTTTTCTTGGCACGGTAGACACAAGGCCGCTGATGGAACAGCCTCTAATCTTTCTCTATCAATTGCTTCGCCGCAATGACTGCAAATCCCATACGATCCATCTTCAATCTTTTTTAAAGCAACTTCAAGTTTTTCTAATAAAACATTGGCATGATCGCGCAGGGCGATGTCCTTGCTGCGTTCAAAAAGTTGATCACTCACATCCGCAGGATGATTGTCATACATCGAAAGCTCCGTTGACGTCTCAGCCATCGTTTCCTCCAATCCGTTTTCCTCGATATGCGAAATCGTCTGTAAAATCTGCTCTTTTTCATCAATTAATCTTTTTTCATATGAATTTAATTGCTCTTTTGAAATATCAGACATTTTATGCGCTCCTTTTTTGCTGGTATTCATATCATTTCCGAGATTCAAAATAATACAACGCTTTATAAACGCCAAATTTTTCCGAAACTTTGTTTTTTTAGCATTTGCTAAATTTAAACTACATTTTTGATTCCCATAAACTAAGCATAAAAATGCGTCTACAAATTTAATATTTTGCAGACGCATTCTCTTAGCTTTTATTTTTCATTCTCTATATAGGAAACATCGCTCATAAACTTACTTCTACATCTTAAAAATGACAATATAACTCATCATGCCAATACTGCTAAAAAGCCAGGCCGCCACTACGAACCCTTGCCACTTTTGCGGGACTCCAAAATTACAAGTATCCCCTAAAAAACCACGTCGCGTAAAAAGATTGGACTTTTGCCTTTTTTTAAACCATTTTGCTTTTCTTTCTTCACCAATCAATTTCGCAGTAATATAAATGATACACATAGCATTGATAAAGGAACATATAATCTTCATTGCTTGTTCAGCTTCCGACATCATGGCACCCGCTTTCTAATGACATTCTCTCAGATCCAAATATTTTTCCGGCATTTGCTTCTGCAGCTGTAGCATAAAGGTATCACTCACTTTAAATAAAAGTGCCTGTTTCTTGCCATTTTTTTTAAATAACAGAATCCGTGTCATCTTCCCATCGCCAGAACAATAACGATGGTTATACGTGTCAATTCCCGTACGGCGAAAAAATTTTTTAATATACTGATCGGAGTAACTTTCCACTTCATCAAAAGATACAATAAAATGTTTAGAAAAACCTAAAAATTTACTATGAATCATCAATTCATGCTTCGTTAAAGCATAGGTATACGAAACAGCATACCGCCAAATAAGCAATCCAGAGAAAAACAGGATATATGCAATGCCGCCAAAATTTAAATGACCACTTAAAATTGCCTTTATCTCGACGAAAAACCATATAACCAAGGCTATAATCGCCAGCCACATCCAACATAGTTTTTCTTTACTGTAAATTGTTGTTTCTCTATACTGCTCCATTATTTCACCACCATTATGCATTGATAATCCAGCCTATTTATTAAGGAAAAAACGGCCATACGATTGGAATAATAATAATAGATACGATGAAACATACGACAACCAATCCCGTTCCCGCTTTTACGTAGTCCATGAATCTATAATTTCCAGGTCCCAGCACCAAAGTATTGGGTGGTGTACCAACTGGGGTTGCAAATGCACAAGAGGCTGCAACAGCAATCGCCATTAATACAGCATGTGGACTGGCACCTAAGCTTTTTGCTATAGAAATACCAATTGGCGCCAATAATGCTGTAGATGCTGTATTTGACATAAATTGTGTCAAACCACAGGATAAAGCAAACAGTACTGCCGTAACCATAAGTGGACTGGGATTTCCGCCTAAAATTCCTACAACTTGATCGGCAATCAATTTCCCTGCGCCGCTCTTATCCATAGCAGATGCAATTGGCATCATTCCGGCAAACAGGAATATCGTCACCCAGTCTATGCCTGTATATGCTTGTTTCTCACTCAAACATTTTGTTAGTACAAGAATAATTGCTCCCGTAATCGCCGCCACTTCCAACGGAAATTGCTTTATATCAAGTGCCATTGCAACAACAACACCGAGAAGAGTAACCGCAGTAATCCACATTTTGGACTGATCGGTTGTTCCCGCTGCAGCTTCTTTTGCTGCTTCTTCATCAATTTCGATATCTTCAGCCGACAGCATAGCCTTTGGTAAAAGATATTTGCCAACAAACATCATGTAAACAATGCCGGCAATCGTAAGCGGTATTCCGATCCAAGCGAACTCAAAAAATCCAAAAGGCGCAAGACCTGCTGTCTTTAACGTCCCAGCAGCAATGATATTTGGTGGTGTGCCAACCAAAGTAATAATACCACCTAAACCAGCACCAAAAGCCAACGGCATCAATTGACGCGATGCTGGAATTTTAGCCACAGCACAAATTCCAATGATGACCGGCATCAAAGCAGCTGTTGTTCCCGTATTAGACGATACTGAGGAAATAGCCGCGGCAATAATCATTGTACCTGCCATTAAGCCATTTTCGCTTTTCCCGACAACGCGAACCACAGTTTCACCCAACTTCTGCGCAAGTCCCGTATGAAACATAGATGCCCCAATAACAAACATACCTGCAAATAAAACAACCGTAGAATTCGACAACCCTGAAAAAACCTCTGTCATGGGGATAATCCCCAGAATGCCTAAAACAATCGCGCCCCCCATAGCCGTTACTGCTAGCGGAACAACTTCCGTGACAAATAACAACGCTACAATCGCTAAAACAATCAAGGTCACTATAGCAGGTGTCATAGGATTTGCCTCCTTTATTTTAATGATAAAAATCATAAAAATGTATATTTACAGAGTTCTAAATTGCTTATTTTAACATCGCCAGCATCGTCCCCGCAGCGACGGCAGTACCGATAACTCCGGCTACATTCGGCCCCATCGCATGCATTAATAGAAAATTCGCTGGATTGGCTTTTTGCCCGACAATCTGACTGACACGTGCCGCCATTGGAACTGCGGATACACCAGCCGAACCAATAAGAGGATTTATCTTACCTCCGGATAAATAACATTGAAGTTTACCAAGCAATACGCCACTAGCAGTACCGCCAATAAAGGCACATAAGCCAAGAGCAATAATTTGAATTGTTTTTATATTAAGAAAATTCTCCGCTGACATCGTAAGTCCCGTTCCTGTAGCCAAAAAAATGGTTACAATGTTAATCAATGCATTTTGCGCGGTATCCGATAAACGATCGGTTACCCCCGATTCACGGAAAAGATTTCCTAACATCAGCATTCCCATTAGCGATGCAATTGGTGGTAATAACAAGCTAATGATAATTGTTGATATTACCGGGAAAACCAGTTTTTCAAATTTAGATACCGGACGCAATTGATCCATTACAATTTCACGTTCTTTTTGCGTCGTAAGAAGCTTCATCACTGGCGGCTGAATCAAAGGTACCAATGACATATAAGAATAGGCGGCAACAGCAATCGCGCCTAGAAGATGTGGAGCCAATTTTATTGACAAATAGATTGCGGTCGGACCATCTGCTCCGCCAATAATACCAATTGCCGCAGCTTCTTGGACATTAAAGCCTAACATCATTGCCCCAGCCAAAGAAATGAATACGCCGAATTGGGCTGCCGCGCCTAAAAGCAGCGTGGAAGGATTCGCGATCAGCGGGCCAAAATCGGTCATTGCACCGACACCGAGAAAAATAAGCGGTGGAAAAATCTCATTGTTAATTCCATACATAATAGCCTGCATAACACCAGGATCTTCAAAAAAACCCGTTTTGGGGAAATTTGCTAAAATACAGCCAAACGCAATCGGGGAAAGCAACAATGGCTCAAACCCCTTCGCAAAGGCTAGATATAACAGAATCAGTCCAACAAAAATCATAATTGCATTGCCTATAGAAAAGGCAGCAAAACCACTATCCGCCCAAACAGACTGCAAAGCTACTGAAAATGCACTAAATACCTCCATATCTTTTCCCTCCTAAAATTATTCACTTACTAAGATCATTCTAGTACAATCAATGCCTCTCCAGTTCCCACCGTCTGTCCAGCGGAAACATTCAACTCTTTTACCTTGGCATCTGCCGGTGCCATAATTTCATTTGCCATTTTCATCGCCTCAAGTACAAGCAATACTTCTCCGCGTTTGACCGCTTGACCTACCGTGGCATTCACCGACAACACTTTGCCTGGCATTGGTGCAGAAACTACCTTTGCCCCGGCCGCCGCTACATTTACTTTAGGCGCAGGTGCTGCCGGTCTTGGTGCTGCTGGTGCCGCTGTTGTTGTTTGTACTGGTGCTGTCGGCACTTTGGCACTTGAAGCTGAACCGCTCATTCTTTCAACTTCAACTTCATGTGTTACCCCATCTAAAGTAATTCTGAATTTTTCCATCTCATATTTCCTCCTCGATTTAGAATTCTTTATTTTTAAAACATCTGATTTCTCGATTGTACTGCCTCAATTCGTGCCGTCTGTGTCCATACCTTACCACCGACAGGGCGAATCGAAACAATTTCTGATGGATGATACCCATAAGCAGCGATCGCAGCCGCAATTAATATAAAGGTTTCTTCGTCCGTTCGATTTGTTTTTTCAAAATGCGTCGCTGCTTGTTCCTTTTTTCCACCGTTTTCAAAATTGCTCAAATTTTTTTTTTGATCTAAAGGAGTATTTTTGTCTTCACGTTTTCTCGTCGGATCAATGATATGAATGAAACGAACGATCAAACTCAATCCCCATAATACCGCAAAAACGATTGTCATATTAATCATCATGATGATAATTGGATTGGTAGTCACTGGTTGATCCATTTTACTCACCTCATTTTCGTTTGGCTGCCTTTAAATATGTATTTTCGTTATAGTGGAATATTACCGTGCCGTTTAGATGGACGGCTTTCTCGTTTAGACGCAAGCATATTGAATGCATTGATAATCACTGGTCTTGTTTCTTTTGGCTCTATTACCATATCAACAAAACCACGCTTCGCTGCCTGATATGGAGTCGCAAAGTTTTTTACATACTCTTCAGTTTTTGCCGCAATATCCGGATCTTTTTTAAAGATGATATTAGCTGCACCGGCAGGGCCCATAACCGCAATTTCCGCAGTCGGCCAAGCAATGACCTGGTCGGCGCCTAAATCGCGCGAACACATTGCCAAATATGAACCTCCATAAGCTTTGCGCACAACCAACGTAACTTTAGGCACTGTAGCTTCTGAATAAGCATACAATAGTTTTGCCCCATGTCGAATAATTCCGCCATATTCTTGATTTGTACCAGGCAAAAATCCGGGAACATCCACGATGTTAAGAATTTGAATATTAAATCCGTCACAAAAACGAATAAATCGGGACGCCTTATCAGAGGCATTAATATCCAACGATCCTGCCATCACCTTAGGCTGATTCGCAATAATTCCCACTGTCTGCCCATCAAGCCGAGCAAAAGCTGTCACAATATTGGGCGCATAATATGGCTGTACTTCATAGTAATCCTGATCATCTACAATTTTCGTGATAATATCTTTGACATCATAGGCCTGATTCGAGTTATCTGGAATGATAGAATTTAAGGATACATCCGTACGTGCCGGATCATCGTCACTTGAAAAGACCGGCGGATTTTCCAAATTATTGCTTGGAATATAACTGATAAGTCTGCGAATCTGGGCTAAACAATCCGCATCATCGGCCGCCACGAAATGAGCAACCCCGGAGATGGAGTTATGTGTCATGGCACCACCCAATTGCTCTGCACTGACTTCTTCCCCTGTTACAGTTTTAATTACTTGTGGCCCTGTAATAAACATTTGACTCGTATTTTCTACCATATAGATGAAATCGGTCAAAGCCGGTGAATAAACGGCACCGCCAGCACATGGTCCCATAATGGCTGAAATTTGTGGTATGACCCCGGAAGCCAATGTATTACGATAAAAGATTTTTCCATAGCCGGACAAAGCATCAACGGCCTCTTGTATGCGTGCTCCGCCGGAATCATTGATTCCAATTACCGGTGCACCCATTTTCATCGCCATGTCCAATACCTTACAAATTTTTGCGGCATGCATTTCTCCCAGAGATCCACCAACAACCGTAAAATCTTGGGCATATACATAAACTAAACGCCCATCAATCGTTCCATACCCCGTTACTACACCTTCACCAGGAGCTTCTTGCTTTTCCATTCCAAAATTGGTGCATCGGTGTGTAACAAAACGATCCAATTCAACAAAAGTACCTGCATCCAGAAGCTTTAAAATACGTTCACGTGCAGTCATTTTTCCAGCTGCATGCTGTTTCTGTACGCGTTTCTCTCCCCCGCCTGCCATAATTTTTTCTGTTCGCTTATTCATATCCTCAATCTTATCAAACGTTGATCCCAAAACTAACACCTCCAAAAATCTGAATTCCTGCGATATACGGCTCTTATGGCTTGCATTTATGAACGATCCCCCTTTTGTCACCACAAGAAGTACGCAAACTTCGTAAAATAATTTATAGGCATTTCTTATCCTTAACATATATCTTTTTTTCAATCTCGTCGATATTTTGCAACTTTTCAAACAATTTTGTAATTAAAGTTATTAATGAAATTATAAATAAAAAACCGACCTGCCAACATCTGTAATTTTTTTCAAATAAACAGCTCTCGTAACACAAGTCGGTGTTTTTCCTTCTTAGGAATCTATTTCAGTCCGACAGCCCATTCACACGGTCGACGAAATGTAATATTAAATTCATAAATTTTTAAAATTGCTATATCCGTTTAACATCTAAATGAATGCAAGATTTATCACCTAAAGTAAAGTTAGCGTATAACTAAAAATAACGTGCAATTCGCTGCGTTTCAAAACAAACACAGCGATATTTATACACCGGTCTCCCAACAGTTCCATAAATCAGTTCTAACTTCAAAATCCCCAACTGTTTCATAAACTCTAAATACTTACGCATAGACACGCGAGACACGCCTACTGATTCTGCCATTTCTTCCGTTGAAAATGCAATTTGTTTAAAGTTCTGTACATTTTTCCATACCATTTTAAGCGTATTTTTATCAATTCCTTTTGGAGTAGAACTATTATTCAACCGCTCTTTTCCCAGAACATAATTATCTAAATCGGACTGATTCATGATTTTTTGCTCTGTCATCATATGAACCAATTCTTTATAGTTTACCAAAGCTTCACTGAGCCTTTCAAATTCAAAGGGCTTAATAATATAATCAACTGCACCAAACCGCAATGCCGTTCGAATGGTCTGCTGGTCGCAGGCTGCTGTTACTACAATAACATCTACACCTTTACCGGCCTTCCTAATCTTCATCAAGAGTTCAATCCCATTCATCCCCGGCATAAATATGTCCAATAAAATAAGATCTACTTCGTAGCTTTCCATCATTTCCAATGCCATATCTGCACAGCGAGCCACTGCAATAACCTCAAATCCATCCACTAATTCAATATATCGCTTATTTAATTCTGCCACCATAGGATCATCATCAACAATAATTACTCTAATCAAAAAATCGCTCCTCACTCCTGTACGGCAAATTTACATAAAAAGTAGTTCCCTTTCCCACCTCCGAGATAAAAGATATCCTCCCCCGCAGCCGTTTTATACTGCGTTTTAGGATGTACAATCCAACGCCTCGATTTTCACCTTTTGTAGAAAAACCATTTTTATAAATATTCTCATACGCTTCTTGTGAAATTCCCCCGCCCGTATCACGAACCTCCAGCTTGAGCTCATTACAGATTTGCACAATACTAATATCTATTTTTTTGATTTCTTCTTTTGCCACTGCATCAACCGCATTATCTATTAAATTTCCCATAATCACAATTAAGTCGTTGACCAGTTCAGAATCCGCCATATCCGGAAGAAAACATGATTCTGACAATTCCATTTCTATGCCAGCCTCACGTGCCCAGCTTAATTTACCTAATAAAAAACCTGCAACAATAGGATCTTTAATCTTTTTTACGACCGTCCCAATTTCCAGCTGATATTGATGTGAGATTTTCATCACATACTCTTTTAATTCATCATAGGACTGCATATGCAGCATCCCGATAATGACATGCAGTTTATTCATAAATTCATGAGTTTGTGCACGAAGCGCTTCGGCATAAATTTTAAGATCTACTAATTTCTCAGCCAATTTGCGCATTTCAGTTTTATCACGGAAAGTCGCAACTACACCGACAATTTCTCCATTCACACAAATCGGCACGCGATTCGTCAACAAAGTTACGCCCTCCAATTCTTGCTCCTGGTCCAACTCAGCAACACCAGTTTTTAGAACATTCTGCATTCTTGTATTTGGAACAAATGCCTCTACATCTTTGCCGACCGCCTCATCATTGATTCCGGCTTTATGAAACAATCGCAACGCCTCCGTATTGATAACGGTAATGCGTGAATTCCTATCTACAGCAAAAATTCCTTCCCGCACAGATGCAAGAATCGCATTACGCTCCTCAAGCATTTTTGCAATCACAAATGGTTCCAGACCAAATGTCATTTTCTTAATATGCCTAGCTAATAAAAAAGCGCCCACCATACCAATTAAAAGTCCGCAAATGCTGCCAAAAAGAACACTGTATCTACTCTGACTCACTGTATTAGATACTTCATCAATCATAATTCCCACTAAAACTACGCCAATCTGGTTTCCTTCCTCCGTATATACTGGAGAAAAAACTCTTAAAGATTCACCTAAAGATCCATGTGCGACAGAGGTTTGACTTTTTCCAGCGAAAGCTTCATCTGCATCATCAGTTTCATAATAAGTGCCTATTTTGCTTCTGTCCGGATGTGATTTTCTAATACGATTCATATCCATAACAACAATAAAGTGTACATCGCTGATTTCACGAATTTTTTCAGAGAATGTCTGAATTTCATCCTCATCTTTTTGATTTATAAGTCCATCGACTACAACAGGTGTGTTTGCCATAACATTTGCAATTTGAACAGCTTTTAAATTTAGTTGTTCATAAGTCGAGCTTCCGATCTTATCACTGATTAAGAAATCCGTTACGAGCAACGACACTAAAATTACTAGAAAAGTAAGTATGACAAAATTATTTTGTAATGAAAAAAATGATTTATTTGCACGCATCGAGAACCCCTTTTCTCCAAATAAGTACTGCACTCTTTTTGCATTTGATACGCAGCCAATTGCCAAAAATACAACTATCACTTCTTACTCATATTTTATTTAAAATACCGCTTAAAAATAAACAAAAGGAGTCCGTTGTGACAGACTCCTCCAAAAGAAAACCCCATTTTTAATTTTTAAATTCAGACAAATGAATCTTGGTGAGAAGAAAGTAATTCCTAAATAAAAAACAAAATACCTTCTAACAAATACATATTCTGGATGGAGAGAAAAATTCCTGCAATTAATCGATTGAATAAAGTAAATATTTTAAACTAGGGTGTGTCTGAAAACTAGTGGAATGATCAATTTAAGACAAAATCAATGCCCTACAATTCTTACATTTGAATTGTAGGGCATAATTATTTTTCGCTAATCAATCAAGGTTTTATCTAATTCTGACCTTATAATACCCTTTTATATAGCAGAATCCAATGGCTGGATTCCTCGAAAAATATAACTGACCGTACACTCTATAAATGAACGATCCACTTTCTCTCCAGTTATCAACAAGCGATAAAAAAGTGGTCCATAAATTAAATCTATACATAATTCTACATCAAGCTCTTTCCGTAGTTCTCCTCTCTCTACGCCTCGTTCTAAGATACGCCTCGAATCCAACCTTCGCGGATTAAAATATCTTAATCGATATTCTTCTGCAATTTTTGTGTTAAATTGTCCCTCTGCAATAAGTTCATTGATGACTTTACCCTCTCGACTCATCAAAAAATCAGCCAAATTCTCAATCTGAGTTATTATATCTTCTCTAACAGAGCCTGTATTAGGAACTGGCAGTCTAGACATAGCAGCAGATAAAAAACCGTCCATAACTACCGCTGCCTTATTGGGCCACCACTTATAGATTGTAGCTTTACTCACCTTGGCCCTTTCAGCAATTTTTTCAACAGTCACTACTGCAAAACCACACTCCAACAACAAATCATATGCGGCCTCCAGAATTGCCTTTTCAGTCTCAACATTACGTGGGCGCCCTTTTTTCTTTTCCAAAAGAAAACCTCCTTTTATTAACAAACGAAACGATACGTACATTATACTAAATATTTTTACATAAAGAAATAAAATATATCTTTACAAATACTAAACGTTTAGTTTATAATTTATTTATATTAAAACTATACGTTTAGTATTTGAAATAAACTTACTAAATGTAAATACTTCGAAAGCGAGATTTTACTATGCAAAACAAAACTATTTCACAGGTTCCAGACTGGATTATATTGTTACTGGCTATCTCGTGCGGCATAATCGTAGCCAATCTCTATTATGCGCAGCCATTGATCGGACCTATAAGCATGGACACCGGATTACCTTTATCCTCGGCAGGATTCATTGTAACGCTAACACAACTTGGTTACGTTATAGGTTTACTATTTATCGTGCCACTTTGTGATCTCATTGAAAATAAAAAGTTGATCCTGTTTACATTAGGTATTGTAATTTTAGCATTACTAGGAGCCTTCTTCATTCACAATGCAGTATTGTTTCTAGCCATATCTTTTTTTATCGGACTGGGCTCAGTCGCGACACAAATATTGATTCCTTATGCAACATACTTATCAGCAGAGGAAAATCGTGGTCAAGTCGTAGGCAATGTGATGAGTGGACTTTTGCTCGGCATTATGCTTGCACGGCCAATAGCTAGTTTCATTACAAATGCGTGGGGCTGGCAAGCAGTCTTTCTTCTTTCTGCTGTCATTACAACCATATTGACTGCCTTGCTAAGCTATATACTCCCTAAACGTCAACCTATACCTACAATGCATTATGTAAGATTAATCGGCTCTTTATTCTCACTCTTAAAAACAAAAAAAATATTACGCCGCCGCGCATTTTATCAAGCCTGCTTATTTGGTGCTTTTAGCCTATTTTGGACAGTAAGCCCGTTATGGTTAGCACACCATTTTCATTTGTCACAGCAGGAAATTGCCTTATTCGCACTAGCGGGTGTATCTGGTGCTATAGCTGCTCCGATCGCCGGCAGATTAGCCGATAAAGGCTGGTCTAAACGTTTGACTGGTATAGCCATTATCATCGCCGCCCTCTCTTTTTTACTTCCTCATATATTTGATCATTACACAGGATCCTTGACAATGTTTGTCATTGCCGCAATTACTTTGGATATGTCTGTATCCGGCAATCTTGTTCTTAGCCAGCGTATAATTTATTCTTTAGGCAGTGAAATACGAGGTCGCGTAAACGGAGTTTTTATGGCTGTTTTCTTTGTCGGCGGAGCTGTCGGTTCTGCGTTAGGCGGTTGGGCATATGCCTATGGCAGTTGGCAGCTGGCTTCGATGATCGGGATCGGGTTTCCTATCGTTGCACTGCTATATTACTTTACTGAGGTATAGATATTATACATACAATATGGCATAGCTCCCTCTTTAAAAATGCGTTGCCCCTCAAACATTCCTACTTCAATATCCACATTTAAATTTATTAGAGCTGAAATGGAGAATATCATTCATGATTTTCTCTATTTGCTTTGAATTTTCTAAATTTTTAAAGCTGCTGCTAGTTCCATTGATTCTTTTCAGTAATTATTATTTGCTTTATGAATACGTCTTGATTTATTATGTCGAAAAAGATTTTAATTATCGGCGGCGTTGGTTCTTATCTTAATGCCGCCGAAGACTCTAATGTAAATTTATTTATATAATAAGTGCCCCCGTTGGTTAGATAAATTTCTAACCAACGGAGGCACTTTACTTTCATGACAGCCCTGTCTTCTTATACATCTTACAACCGAAACTTATCAACAATACTCTTAATGTCTTCTGCAAGTTTCGCCAGCGCATTACTAGATGCAGCAATTTCTTCTGTTGATGCTGCCTGTTCTTCCGTTGTAGCTGAAACAGATTGTGTCTGTCCGGCAATATCATTATTTACCTTGTCTACATGTTTTACGGATTCAGCAATTTTTTTACTACCTTGGTCAATTGCTTGAATCGCACCAATTGCATCATTAATTTGCGTTGTTACCTGATCAACCAAACCATAAATTTCTTGGAAAGCTTTTCCGGCATCATTTACAACCGTCGTTCCAATATTTGCTTCCTTCGTTCCTTGGTTCATTGCAATAACTGCCTGATCAGTATCTGCTTGCACTTGACCAATTAAGCCAGCGATTTGTTTCGCTGCATCTTCCGATTGTTCGGCCAATTTCCGAACTTCTTCAGCAACTACAGCAAAACCACGACCTTGCTCACCTGCTCGAGCAGCTTCAATTGCCGCATTTAAAGCAAGTAAATTCGTTTGACTCGCAATACCGGCAATCGTATCCACGATTTTTCCTATTTCTTGCGAACGTTGTCCTAATTTCGTAATCAATTCAGCCGAACTTCCTACTGTACTTTCAATGCTGTTCATTTGTTCAATAACAGCATGTATGCTTTCACCACCGGTTTTCGCCGCTGTTGAAGCTTTTGAAGATGTCACTGCAATTGTTTCTGAGTTTGCCGCTAAGTGATGTGTATGATTCGCCATATCTTCTGTAGCTTTTACGGTGCTCTGCACTGCGTTCACTTGATTTTCTGTACCGCTGGCTACATCACTAATTGCTTCTGCAACCTGCTGCACCATTTGCGCGGACTGCTGTGCATTATCTGTTAATTGCTCCGCAGAAGCTGCAACATTCGTCGAAACATTCTTCAATTTCGAAATCATTTCCCGTAAGTAAGCATTCATCGTCGTATACGATTCGCCCATTCGTCCGAGTTCATCATTAGAATAAATATTTACTGTTTTAATACTCAAATCACCGGTAGAAATATGATTCATTGCTGAATTTAACGCTTCAATCGGTTTTACAATTCGTCGTACTAGGTACAAAACTAGCAAGATAACTAACACTAAAATAATGAAACTAGTCGCAATAGAGGCATTACGCAGTACTGCTAATCTAGATAAAACTTCTTCCGAAGGAACTGTTAAACTCATGCTCCATGTTGCGCCTGGAATCGGTGCATATATTACATACTGCTCTTTCCCAGCAGCTTGATATTCTCCTATCCCAGTCTCACCTTTTGTCATCTTCTCAACAATTTCTTTTAATGCTTTATCCGTATTCTCATCTTTTAATGGATTCTGTTTCATAATAAGGTCCGTATTTGGATGAATGATCGTCATCCCATTCCCCTGTACGACCGATGCATAACCTGTGTCGGCAACTTTAATTTCACTAATCCGCTTAATCAAGCTATCGATTGAAACAGTCCCGCCCAATGCACCAATAATTTGATTGTCCTTTTTAATTGGTGCAACTACAGATAAAACCATCTTGCCATCTGCTTTAGAAATAATCGGATTCGTAATGACAGTCTTTCCTGTAGACATAACTTCTTTAAAATAAGTTCTATCTGCAATATTCGTCTGACTACCATTTGTATGTATAGATTGTCCTTTGGCATCCACTAGCCAGAACCTAGAAAATATCGGATTGCGTTTTACTTCTTCTTGTAGAGTCTGCAAAGCTACTGCTTGGTCGCCATTACGAACTTGCGGCTGATTTGCTAAAATTGTTACCTCATCTTTACGCCAATCCAACCACATACCGATCTCTTTTGCATAAACCTCAGTACGTGAAACTAAATCCGTTTCTGCCAAATCAATCAACGCATTTTTTGCATTGTTATAATTCAGACACGCTACAATTGATAATGATACCACAAGTATCGATACTGCAACTAAAATAATCTTGGTACCAATTTGATTCAATTTCATTTTGAGCACCTTGCTGCCTCCTTTATTTTTCCTTAAAAAAGTAGTACTCCCCAAATTCACAAAACATAACTGGAAATAATCATATCATATTTCGTCATTTATTGTCAAAATATTGTATACATTATACACACGACCCATAAATCAGTATAATTATAAAGTAATATATTAACTTGTTTAACTGACCATTGTAAAAAACAAAGTCTTTCATTTTCTAATAAAATCTCTATAATATAAGCCTTCAAGTTGCTTGAAAACTACATATCAAGCAACTTTCCACTCATTTTTAAGCACAAACACAATACTTATATTTATGCAAAGCAGCGGAATAAAAATTCTCTATTCCGCTGCTTTACGACTATTATTTTCATGAACATTGATGGTTTAAAAGGCAAAATTCAAGAACCGAATCCTGCAATACTAGAAATTCATTCATCATCTGCTATCATCAACCGCTCCATTCAGGACTAAAGTCCAACTCATCGTTCACACAAGACATGAAATAGTTTTCTATAAATCATCAAAGTCAAAAGAGACATTACAATACCTTTTATCATGTTAAACGGCGCAATTCCTAATGCAATAAAAGTTTTCAAATCAACGATCTGCGGATTTGCAATTGTTCCCATATAGATAATTTGGTCTAAAGGAAAATTTAGTACGGCTTGATATATGGGCAGCAAAATAAAATAATTCATCAAAGATGCTAAAAACATCATCGAAAAAGTCCCTGCAACAAGTGCAATCACGGCACCCCTTTGGCTATGATAACGCTGATATAAATAACCAGCCGGCAAAACAAATGCTACACCAACCAGAAAATTTGCGACCTCCCCAATTCCCATAGTTTGCGTATTCGCGGCATGCAGCACATTTTTTATCAGTTCAATGATCACCCCCGCCATCGGTCCGAACGCAAAAGCCCCAATAATCGCTGGCAGTTCACTCGCATCTAATTTCAAAAAAACAGGCATCATTGGCAAAGGAACTTCAAAAAACATTAAAATCACAGCAATTGCCGATAAAATTCCAAGCTTCGTAATATATTGTGTCTTGGCAGAAACCATTTTTCATTCCTCCTATGAATATTCTTACCTTAAAAATAAAAAAACTCCCGAAATCTCTTCGGGAATCTATTGACTAAAAATGCAATACATATACAAATGACTCATATATGTATTGCTTTCTCTTCTTACATCCAGACTATACTGTCGGCCTTGGAATCACACCAAGTCTGCCTTGCGGCTCGTGGGCTTGCAGAACGCTGCTTACCACCGGTCGGGAATTGAACCCTGCCCTGAAGATATTTCAATTTATTTAGTTTTTATTAAAGAATACAATTAACAAACGTTAAATTCAACTTCATTGTAACAAAAAGTCTCCGGCTCTGCAACTAAGCGACAGAGGCTTAAGTCTGCCATTTTCCATCTACAGGACACTAAACCTGTCTCTGTTGTCCATTTTAAACTGTAAAAAGCATTAATTTTTATTAAAAATTAAATTCCAATTTAAGCGGTAAGGACTGACACAAAAATCACTCGCCATTGACCATTCCACTAGTTTTCATACACACCCTAGGCATAAAAGAGAAGGAGATGCGAAATGCTTTAAAAAAATTTTTATCAAGTTCTCCTATAAATAGGACTGTTAAGCAGCATACAGACGCCAATACTTTTTGTCACGCCTGCCGTCAGCAAGTGGACCTACACAACTGCGTCACAAATCGGTACATTTTCACTGCATCTTTTACACGAGGATAACAGGATATGGGGGTATCATAGCAGGATTGCGAGAAATGGCAGCAGAATTGACAAACAACCGAATTTTCTACCTATTGACAAAACAAGCTCCATCGTCATATAATTAGCCTGCTAATTATATGACGATGGATAGATAAAACTTGATGAAAGGTGGACTGTATGGATTTTGATTTAATCGACCTGCCGGCACGCAAAAAGCTGCAGGAATTATCGACAGACTTTCCCGAATTAGATGTATCCGCTGTAGAATCCAACCTTAAATTTTTGCGAACTGCCTATGAAATGCACCACTTTACGTATGATATGCTGGAAAAATTCGGCCTGTCCAAAGGCAAATTTACCATATTAATCATCATGTATTCAGAGGATAAAGAAAATGGCTTAAACCCATCCGTCCTCGCACAAAAAGCCGGCGTCAGCCGTGCTACCGTAACAGGCCTGCTGACCAGACTGGAACGCGATGGCATCGTGGAACGAAAAAACGACCTGCAGGATAAACGCATGACGTACGTAAAACTAAGCCAAAAAGGTATAAAAATGCTGGATAAGATCCTGCCTTTACATTTTATGCATACGGCTAAATTGATGCGTGGTTTAACTGAGCATGATCGTATGCAATTGGATACATTATTACAAAAAATCAGAAATGGTATTGCCGCTGCCAGCAAATAAGTGCAGCGGCAATTTTCCACGCACATAATTAGTCGGCTAATTATTTTTACATATATAATAGAAAAGGAGTTAAACACATGAAACCAGAAATGCATGCATCCGAATGCAAAGAAACGCATGAATTTAAAGTTCTGCCGATCATGACTGCACTTCTCATTAGTGGCTTCATTGGCATGTTCAGTGAAACGGCATTAAATATTGCAATCAATGATTTAATGCATCTTTTTGACATTACCCCGGCAACCATACAATGGCTGACAACCATTTACTTATTAACACTTGGCATTTTAGTTCCCGTTTCAGGCTTCCTAATTAAATGGTTTACAACAAGACAACTGTTCATCACATCCCTTTGCTTTTCAATCCTCGGCTTTTTTATGGCGGCACTTGCCCCCAGCTTTTCTATTTTATTAATTTCACGTATTTTGCAGGCGATCGGAAGCGGACTGTTGCTCCCACTTATCTTTAATACCGTTTTGATTATTTTTCCACCCCAAAAAAGAGGTACCGCCATGGGCATCGTTGGCCTGGTTATTTTATCTGCGCCAGCAATCGGACCTACCTTGGCCGGCCTGTTGACTGAACATCTCAGTTGGCATTGGATCTTTTGGTGCTCACTGCCCCTTTTACTTGTTTCCCTGCTTTTTGGCATCAAATATATGCAGAATCTATCGACCATTACAAGACCGCCCATCGATTTACTCTCCATAGGATTATCCACGCTCGGCTTTGGCAGCATCGTCTTCGGCTTTAGCAATGCCGGAGATGTCAGGGGCTTAAATACACCTGAAGTATACATTTCCCTTGGCTTAGGAACTATATCGCTTGTCATGTTTACCGTCCGGCAGTTATCGTTAGATCAACCAATTCTCAATCTGCGCGCTTTTATGTACCCCATGTTTTCTCTTGGTGTCTTTCTGGTGATGATTGTTATGATGATCATCCTGGCTTCGGTCATTATTTTACCGATCTACCTACAAGGCGGTCTTGGCATATCCATGTCTCTTGCCGGTCTTATCATGCTACCGGGCGGTCTGATCAATGGAATTATGTCTCAGGTATCCGGGCGGCTGTTTGATCGAACAGGTCCCAAACTTCTTGTTCTGATCGGTTTTTTCATTACAACGCTCGTCATGTGGCTTTTCTCCACGCTGACGCAGTCTTCAACAATTTTTTTGGTTATTCTGCTGCATTCAGGGCTGATGCTTGGTACAGCAATGATTATGACCTCCGTACAGACGAATGCACTCAATCAGCTGCCACGTCCACTGTACCCGGATGGAACCGCCATTATGACTACCCTGCAGCAAATCGCCGGTGCCATCGGTACCGCACTTGCGATGTGCTTTCTATCCGTGGGACAGAAGAACTATTTAGCTACTGCAGCCAACGTTTCTGACCCGGTCATTATCGCAAAAAGCCTGATTGCCGGATCACAAACCGCTTTTTTATTCGTCCTCGCTATTACGATTATTGGTGTACTCTTTGCCTTGTTGCTTAAACGCGTCAAACTATAAGTTTTATCCGTGGGCTTTTGCACAACCGAAAACTTTCAAGACACTCCACTGCAATCGTATTTGGCAAAAAGCATATACCCTCTATTATAAGAATACTGCTATATGACAAGAAGCGTACCCCGTCCCCTGACAAAACGCTTACGAAGATGCTATATATCCTTTCATTCTTTATAAAGCAAAGGTGAAGACGCGTCCCTTCGACCTCCAAAGCGCACTATGTTGGTTGGTCACATTATCAATAATCTTTCAACGATAATTATTGTAAATGATTGATACTTCATTTCCCTGTGAAATATGTTAAAATTTATTACATGCACATTTATATGAATTCAGATAGCTTCTCAATGCAGACATTGAGAAAATGTTGATTTTTTGTGCAAAATCGGATGGATTCGATAGCAAACGAATGATCCCGTAATAAAATTATGGATAAGCGCAAAGGAAGATGATGAAGTGATCCAAAGTTGGTTTAGTTCTTTACAAACAAGATTGTTGGTTTGCATTATGATCATGAGTGTGCTGCTGCTGCTTTTCTCAGTGCCGATTGTTTGGGAGGCTTCAAGAAACAATGAACGAGCACAATATATATCGACAATTAATTCGTGCAGTAAACCGTTTTTTGCTGCTGTGGAAGCACTGAGTTTTGAGAGAGGTCGAACCTATATTATTTTATCTAATGATTGGATGGATATGAAGACTCATCTTGCAATTATAAAAGAACGGCGTATGCAGGCAGGGCAGAATATGGAGGTGGGTTTGGCACGATTGCGTGAAGTAGATCCTGTTCTGACGGAACAACTGCAGCTGGCGTATACGAATTTTCTGTCATTACGCGACAGAGCAGATCAGCAGGCTGTGTTGCCGCCTGCCTTACGAGATCCTGATTTTCCCAAAGAGTGGTTTGTGCAATCAACTGTTTTTATTTCTGAACTCATCAATGCTCTAGAAATAATTGGGCATAGAAATCATGCACCGGATTTATTTTATTTTAATTATCATTTCCAGTTGGATTGCATTTATTTCAGAGTATTTGCCGGAGAGAACGGCAGCCTTCTGATCGCTGCGGCAAGTCAGGGAAAAACGATTCCAAATGAACAATATCAATCGTTTATTGAATCCCGGGGCAAGGTCGATTACCTGTGGTCGCATATTGACAGACAGTTAGAGGTTTCACATAATTCGATACTGCGGCAAAAAAAAGAAAAGGTATTTCACGAATACTATGGTATCTATAGGCCTTATCAGAATGAGTTTGCGCATCAGGTGGTACAAAAACCGGTAGCAGAAGAAAAGGTGAAGCAGCTTGTAGAAATATCTGCACCTGCAATGGATGCGATTTTTGATCTGGTATCAGCAGCCGATCTTGAGAATTGTGACTATATCAATGAAATCAAGGCGAAAGCCGCGGCAGAGTTGAGATGGGCGTATGAGGCTGTTTTCCTGATGGTCGTGGGTATTGTTTTTATTTATGGATATTTTATGAGTTCCCTATTTCGTCCGTTGCAGCGGATTATAGCTGTAATACAAAGCATTGCCCAAGGACATGCAGATGCTGATTTGCATCTGGATAAGCAGCGGAAGGATGAAATTGGCTGGCTGGCACGCGGTGTTTTGGTTCTGCAGTCGAAAATGAAGAAAGAGCAGGAGCTCAATCTGAAAAATGAAGTTTTAGCAAATACCGATAGTTTGACCGGCATCTATAACCGGCATATGTTTAAACGGGAAATAAAGGCTATTTTGGCACGAGCAGACCTCTGTAGTGAACCAATTTCTATGGCAGCACTGGATCTTGATAATTTTAAAAAAGTCAACGATTCATGGGGCCATGCAGTTGGCGATCAGGTTTTAAAGCGTATGGTGCGGACTGTGGAAGCCCACATCTGTAAAGAAGATTATTTTTTCCGGTTCGGCGGAGAGGAGTTTATCATCTTGATGCCGGGAGTTGCGCTTGCTGCAGCTGCAGACGCAGCTGAAAATCTGAGAATCGTGCTGGCACAAGTTGCGTATCCGGAAGCTGGTCAGGTCACAGTCAGTATAGGAATCGCTGAAAGACGGCGGGAGGAATGTTTTCAACTTTTTTATAAACGGGCAGATGAAAATTTATATCGTGCAAAAAAATATGGGCGAAACCGTGTAGTGGGATCAGTCGACGCCGTGCGGCAAGTGATTTGGAGATCGGAATGGGAGAGCGGTCATCCGGAGATTGATCATCAACACCGGGAATTGTTCGAAAAAACAAAAGAACTGGTTGAATTGACAGAGCTTTTTCCTTCGGAACAGGCGCATACCTTGGTGAAAATAGATGCGATTCTGGAGAAAATTAAAGAACACTTTGATGCGGAGATGCAGGTGCTGCGGCAGTTTGGCTATCCGCATGTGCATGAGCATCAGACAATGCATGAAGATTTATTATTAAAAGCGGCAGAATTGCATGAGAAATGCTTAAAGAATGAGAGCGGTGCCTCAGCGTTCATTTTATTCATTTTTGATGATATTATTTTAGAGCATACCGTAAAAGAGGATATACTTTTCTTTCCTTATACAAAAAAATAACGTTAAAAACCTATAATATAAATACATTCTCCATCTACCTAACTTTACAAATAAAGTTAAGTTATTTATGAATTGTATTAATTATAGGTTTTTATAAATTTCTTTATCTTACAATACACAGGACTAAAGCACTGTGTATTGTAAGATAATTTTTATATTCGTATTTTTGACTACAAATTTTTTATCTTTTATACAGTTTACAAAAATCAGACAATTTATTGGCAAGGTCTTGGCTGAGTACGTTAGGCAATGCCGCCCATTTCCAATTATCATGACCGACTGTTCCCGGTAGATTCATCCGTGCTTCACTGCCTAAAGTGAGTAAATCCTGCATTGGGATAATCACTGCGGAGGCGTTGCTGGCGTAAGCATAGCGGATCAATTCCCAGCAGGCTTCCATGACATCGATATTATTGACTTGCAATACTTCGCCAACGGCTTCTAATTCTGCATCAGACAAATCTTCCTGATACCATCCGACCGTTGTATTGTTATCATGTGTCCCGGTATAAACAACACAATTTTCTTCACAGCTAAATGTGGTTTTTCTATTTTCATCGGACAAAAGTTCAAAGTGCAACACCTTCATCCCAGAATACGCGAATTGTTCTTTTAAATCCCTAACTTCATCTGTAATAACCCCTAAATCTTCGGCAATTAATGGCAATTTATCAAAATAGGTCTCCAGCGTTTTAAAAAATGCTTCACCCGGACCTTCCACCCATTTTCCTTCTATTGCAGTTTCAGCCTTACCATCAACTTCCCAATACGCTGCAAAACCACGAAAATGATCCACGCGAATTACATCTACCAGTTTTAACAACGTTGAAAATCGATTCCGCCACCACGCATACGCATCTTCTTTCATGTGATTCCATGCATAATGTGGATTTCCCCAAAGCTGTCCTGTCTCACTAAAATAGTCTGGCGGTACACCGGCAACTTTCGCCGCCCTGCCTTGCGCATCTAAACAAAACAAGTTTTGATTCGACCAGACATCTGCACTGTCATGGGCGATAAAAATTGGCATATCGCCGATGATTTTTACGCCTCTTATATTGGCATACTGTTTCAGTTCCTTCCATTGCTTGAAAAATAAATACTGCAAAAATTTTTGATAGGCAATTTCTTCTGCAAGAAGTTTTTGATATTTTACAACAGCCGCTTCCTGATGTTTCGCAATTTCTGCCGGCCACGCATCCCAGCTCATCTCACCAAAATGTTTTTTTAGTGCCATGAACAAAGCATACGATTCCAGCCAATAGGATTGCTTTTCACAAAAATCTTTATACCCATGTCCAGGTGAGTGCTGACTAAAATTTTTATATGCCAGCCGTAAGCATTTTTCCTTAAACGCCCAGGTTTGCTCAAAATCAACTTTATCAGAAGCTACGTTGTACGGCACTTTTACATCTTTAGGAGCAAGCAAAAAATCCGTTACGATTTTTCCTAGACAGATCAGCATCGGATTGCCGGCGAAGGCGGAAAGTGACTGATAAGGAGAGAAGCCATATCCAACCGGGTTTAGGGGAAGAATCTGCCAATACTTTTGTTGTCCTTGCTGCAGAAAATTGACAAATTCATAAGCACTCCTGCCTAAATCGCCAATTCCATATTTAGATGGCAATGATGTCAAATGCAAGAGCACCCCCGCACCCCGATCAAGTTTTACTTCTTTTACCTGTTTATATAAAATGGCTTGCAAAGGAGCCAGCTCAAGTTCTATTTTCCCCTGCCGGACTTGCATAGGCTTTCCATCTTCCAGCATGCTCGTGAGCATTCCGTGACAAATCCCTCGAACAGGTATCATAACCTTATGTGTTTCAATTTTACTGCGATTGAAAACGATAAGAAAAGTCTCATCTTCTGCATCTTGCCCAAACACATCTTTTCCTCCGACAATCTGCCGCACATATCCATAGATATCGTCCTGGGCAATGATCGGAATCCATGTACCTGTTCTTAACGCTTGGTAAGAATTTCTTAGCGCAATGATTTTTTTATACCAGTCTTGCAGGGCCCGATCTTCTTTCCCCCAAATGTAAGCACCGCGATTATATGGATCTTTATATCCCTGCATGCCGGCTTCGTCACCATAATATATGGATGGCATTCCCGGGAAAGTCATCTGCCATAGCGAGACAAGCTTTAGTCTTTCCAATGCCAGCTGGTATTGCACTTCATTCAATCGATATTGCGACTGTGCAATCGCTGGCATTTCTCCACCGTTGGGCGCTTCGCCAAGCAAGGTAAGAATTCTTTCCACATCATGACTGCCAACTAGATTCATCATCGCATAAAAATTTTCCTTCGGATAATTTTCATACAAGCTCATGACGGCACGATTTGTAGCTTCACCGCTTCTATCGCCAAATATATACTGCAATATAATCTGCCGCAGGGGATAATTCATCGCCGCATCCATTTCTCGTCCGCATAGATACTGCCGATTTACATCGTAACTGATTTTATTTGATGCGTCTTCCCACACTTCACCAATGATGACGGCATCCGGGTCCATACCCTTCAGCGTTTTATAAAACGGTTTAGAAAATTCCGGCGGCAATTCATCAATGACATCAAGCCGCCAGCCGCTAATGCCTTTTTTAAGCCAATATTTCAGCACACTGTCTTCCTGATAAATCATAAAATCAAGATATGACTTCGTTGTTTCTTTCACATTTGGCAGTGTATCAAACCCCCACCAACTTTTATAGACCTCTGGATGGTTGATAAAATCATACCATTCGTAATACGGAGAATCTTTGGATTGATATGCCCCTATGCTGTCATAATGCCCTTCACGATTAAAATATTTACTGTCACTGCCTGTATGACTGAACACACCATCGAGAATTATGCGAATGTCCAATTCCTTTGCCTTTGCACACAGCAATGCAACATCTTCATTTGTGCCAAGCATCGGATCGACTTTATGATAATCGCCGGTATCATAACGATGATTGCTCTGCGCCTCAAAAATCGGATTCAAATAAATTACGCTGATTCCGAGTTCTTTTAAATACGGTAATTTTTTTATAATTCCCGTTAATGTCCCCCCGAAAAAATCATAGGCGATGATTTCTTTGGTATCGGGATCTTTAAAATAGGAAGGTGTATTGTCCCAACTGGAGTGAATCACCGCATCTTTTTTGCTGCTGAGAACAGTTGCATCCTCCCGATGAAAACGATCTGGAAAGATCTGATACATGACAGCATTCTTAAGCCATGCAGGTGTTTTTGCACCGCGTTGATAAACAGTAATTTGAAAAGACGGTGGGGGCGACGTGTAAAGCGCACCTTCACCCCCAAGTTGGTCAGGATTATTCCCATAAAATACGATCTGCTCACGCTCCGTAGTAATCAAAAAGTAATACCATATGAGACAGCCATGTTCCGGCATTGTGATCACTGCAGTGTATTTTATGCGATCTTGGTCTGCGTCTTTTTGCTCCATTTTCAGCAAAGTTTCTCCTTTCGTGTCCTGCCACAACCTGAGCGAGACAGAAGAAACCGGATACTGCTGATCGATATCAATGCTTAACGCCACCTGACTGCCCGCAGGAACCGCCCCAAACGGACTGCGAAAATTTTCGCAATGAGAATGATGTAAGATTTTACTTGCAGGCATTTTATCACCCTTTTATATCAAATTAGAAAAAGCCTTGCACCCCTACTTCGTTTTTAAGTCGCTATAAAGTTTTTTATATTGCTTAGCCGACTGCTTCCAGCTATAATCACTCGACATGGCATTATGTATAATCTTTTCCCATATAGAAGAATCTGCGTAATAACCTAATGCACGTTTCACTGTAAACAACAAATCATGCGCATTATAATTTGCAAACGTAAATCCGTTTCCAACATTCTCATATTTATTATACGAGCGTACCGTATCTTTCAAGCCACCTGTTTCACGCACAATTGGAATTGCTCCATAATGTAATGCAATTAGCTGACCAATTCCACACGGTTCATATTGAGATGGCATTAAAAAGATATCCGACGCTGCATAAACTCGATGCGCCAAATCATTGCTGAATATAATATTTGCCGATACCTTCGTAGGATAGCGCCAAGCAAGCGTTTTAAACAGCTCCTCATATTGTTTATCTCCAGTTCCTAAAACAACAAGTTGTATATCCTCATTTTGCATTAATTCATCAATGATATGTGCAACCAAATCCAATCCCTTTTCTGCCACAAGCCGCGAAACAATCGCCAGCATCGGACTGTCCCGCCGTATCGGCAGCCCCAGCTCTTGCTGCAGTCTGACCTTATTCTCTGCTTTTTTCTCTACCGATTCTGCATCATACTTAACATAAATCTTGGCATCTGTTTTGGGGTTATAAAGCTTGTCATCAATTCCATTGACGATTCCCTGCAATGTATGACTGCGCGCCTGCAGCAAGTGCTCCAGCCTTTCACCAAAATATGCATATTGTATCTCCTTGGCATAGGTCTCACTTACCGTTGAGATATAGTCTGAATATACAATTCCACTCTTCATAAAATTCACACAACCATCAAATTCCAAACCGCCGTCATGATAATATTTCCAATCAAGTCCAAGTACGTCATCCATGATTTCTTTCCCAAAAATGCCTTGGTATTTTAAATTATGTATAGTATAAAGCGTACGAATTTTTGCATACAATTCCTGTTGTGCATATTCTGCTTTTAAAAGGATACTAATCAATCCACAGTGCCAGTCATTGCAATGGATCACATCGGGTATAAAATCAATTTTAGGCAGCATTTCTATTACTGCACGGCAAAAAAATGAAAAACGTTCTGCATCGTCTTCATAACCATACAAACGATCTCGTTTGAAATATTGTTCATTGTCAACAAAATAAGTTTTGATGCCATTATGCTCTAAATAGGAAATTCCGCAATATTGCTGACGCCATGCAACATTGACAGTCTGGCTGAAAAGATGCTGCATCTGACTTTTATCAGAATCCGGAATACCGCTGTATTTAGGAATAACGACTCTTACATCAACGCCCTGCTTTTTCAGGGCCTTAGGCAGCGAACCGGCGACATCTGCCAATCCACCTGTTTTAATAAACGGAACAGCTTCTGCAGCTACAAAGAGAACTTTTAGCATCGTTTACTTCACCTTCCCTTTCTTTACTTGTATTTTATTTTTTAATTTTAAATAAATCGTCGCGAGTGGTGGCATCGTAATTCGAATTGACTGCGGTTTACCATGCCACGGCAAATGTTCTGGAACAAAATCTCCCTCATTGATCACATTGGATCCGCCAAAGCTCTCACAATCACTATTAAAAACTTCTATGTATGTGCCATCAACAGGTACACCAACCCGATAATCACGCTGAACAGTCGGTGTAAAATTACATAAAACAAGCACAAACTCCTTGGGATCTTCGCCTTTACGAATAAAAGAAATCACGCTGTTTTGATGATCGTTGCAATCGATCCATTCAAACCCCTGCCACGCACAATCAATTTGCCAAAAAGCTGCTTGTGCAAGATACAATTGATTTGCTGACTTTACATAATGATGCAAATTACGATGCATTGGATATGCAAGCAGATGCCAATCTAAGCTATCATCATATTTCCACTCGATGAACTGTCCAAATTCTCCGCCCATGAAGAACAACTTCTTGCCCGGATGGGCGAGCCAATATCCATAAAACGCTCTTAAATTTGCGAACTTCTGCCAATAGTCTCCGGGCATTTTACTAAGCAGCGAACATTTACCATGTACAACCTCATCATGTGATAATGGCAGAACAAAATTCTCTGAAAATGCATACATAAACGAAAAAGTTACGAGATTATGATGATACTGCCGAAAAATAGGATCCATGCTCATATACCGAAACATATCGTTCATCCATCCCATATTCCATTTGAAATTGAAGCCCATTCCGCCCATATACACAGGTTTTGAAATCATTGGCCATGCAGTCGATTCCTCTGCAATCATCAAAGCCGTCGGATAATATTGAAATACCGCTTGATTTAATTTACGCAAAAAATCCATCGCCTCTAAATTGCCATTACCACCATGTTGATTTGGCTCCCATTCATTCTCTTTACGCCCATAGTTTAAATACAACATATTTGCTACAGCATCGATTCTAAGTCCATCAATATGATACATTTCAAACCAAAACAACGCATTTGAAATCAAAAAACTTTGTACTTCCATGCGGCCATAATCAAAATTGGTCGTACCCCACGCATAGTTTTCCGCCCGTTTTGGATCATCGGATTCATAAAGCGGTGTACCGTCAAAAAGTCTTAGTCCCTGTTCGTCTCGGCAAAAATGCCCCGGTACCCAATCTAAAATAACGCCAATCCCATTCTCATGACACAAATTAACCAAATACATAAAATCGACCGGCTGACCATAACGACTCGTTACAGCATAATATCCAGTTGTCTGATACCCCCATGAACCGTCAAAAGGATACTCACAAAGCGGCATCAATTCAATATGGGTATAATGCATCTCTTTTACATATGCAATAAGTGCATCTGCCGTTTGACGATAGGTTAAAAATTCCCCTTCCGCATTACGCCGCCATGAACCAATATGAACTTCATACGTAAGCATCGGCCTTTCATACACTGTATGCTTCGTTTTTTCTTCGCACCAAGCTTGGTCTGACCATACAAACTTGTCTAAATCGTAAACAATAGATGCAGTTTTAGGTCTACGCTCCGCATAAAATCCATACGGATCTGCTTTGAAAGACGTCTGCCCCGCAGAAGTAATCGCATATTTATAGATTTCACCTTCGTTTAGCGCAGGAATAAAGACACTCCAAACTTGGGTATCAGCCGTTCTTTTCATTTTATGTACATCTTGCTGCCAACGATTAAAATCACCCACCACACTTACTGCTTCTGCATTCGGTGCCCACACACAAAACCGTACGCCTTTTTGTCCATCTTCCACTACAATATGTGCACCAAACATTTGATAACTGCGATAGTTCGTTCCTTGATGATATAAATATAAATCATAATCGCTCAACATTGATACTTCCACAATAAACCTCCTATCAAAGTATATGCATACCTTGTACCATGAATGTTATAAAATCTGTTTGTGCTAGGCGAGACACTTAAGGAACAATAATCGGTTTTATCTTCCAAATTTCTTTTGCATACTCTTCAATTGTCCGATCACTTGAAAATATCCCAGAGTGCGCAATATTCTTAACACTTGAGGTTAACCATGCTTGTTCATTTTTGTATTTTTCATCAATCTTTACCTGCGCATCGGCATACGCAGCGAAATCTTTCAAAACAAAAAACTCATCGTTATCGTACAATAGATGATCATATAACGGTCTAAATTCTTCTCTATCTTCCGGAAAAAATCCATTGACTAATTGTTCTAAAACAGTCTTTATTCGAATATCACTATTGTAGACATCCCATGCAGAATATGTACGATCTTTGTAATGTGCCAGTACCTCTTCCGCCTTTAATCCAAAGATTACGCAGTTTTCATCACCCACAGCATTGCGTATTTCCACATTTGCACCATCTAAAGTACCGAGTGTAATCGCACCATTCATCATAAATTTCATATTTCCCGTGCCAGAAGCTTCCTTGCTTGCAGTTGAAATCTGTTCGCTGACATTCGCGGCAGGAAATACCAGTTCACCAAGAGACACACTGTAATTTTCTAAAAATACAACTTTTAAGCGATCTTGCATTGTTTTATCCTGATTGATAAATTCAGCTACTGTATTAATGAGTTTTATTGTAATTTTTGCGATACGATAACCAGGCGCCGCTTTCCCAGCGAAAATAAAGGTACGCGGTACGATATTTAAATTTGGATTCGCTTTCAAGTGGTTATAGAGATACATTACATGCAAAATATTTAGAATCTGCCGCTTATAAGAATGAATTCGTTTAATTTGTACATCAAAAATAGATGCCGGGTTCACAAGAATATGATTTTTTTCTTTTATATACTTCGCTAAAATTTCTTTACGCCGCATCTTAATTTTTCTAAATTCGTCTTTAAAACTCTTGTCTTGTGCAAATTTTAGTAATTCAATTAAATTCTCGGGATCTTTTTGCCACTGTGTTGAAATAGACTGATTGATCAAGTTTGTAAGCTCTGGATTGGCTTTCATTAACCAACGTCTATGTGTAATTCCATTCGTTTTATTATTAAACTTACCCGGGTAATATTGATGAAATGGTGCCATGGAATGATTTTTTAAAATGTTGGAATGGATCTCAGCAACCCCATTTACACTATAACTGCCAACCACAGCAAGCCTGGCCATATGAACTTGCCCATCCCAAAGAATCGCCAATTCACCAACTTTATGATCATCGTGATAGCACGCCCAAATTTTTGCTCGCAATCGCCGATTTATTTCCTCAATAATCATATAAATACGCGGCAGATGATCTTTAAACATATCAATTGGCCACTTTTCTAAAGCTTCCGGCATAATTGTGTGGTTTGTATAAGCAATCGTATGTGTCGTAATCCTCCATGCCTGCTCCCAGCCCAATCCCTCTTCATCCATCAGTACGCGCATAAGTTCAGGCACTGCAATCGCCGGATGCGTATCATTAATATGAATGGCAACTTTATTAGGCAAATCAGTTAAACGTGCTCCCAATTTTTTATAATGCCGGACAATACTCTGTACCCCCGCCGATACAAAGAAATACTCCTGTGTTAAACGCAGTAACCGGCCCTCATAGGTACTATCCTCAGGATATAAAATTTTTGTAATCCTCTGTACCGCATGTTTATACCGCATTCTTTCCTTATATGCATCATAACTCAGTGCCAAAGAGTCAACATCCCGTGTAAACTCTGCATTCCATAGACGAAGCGTATTGACGGTATTGTTCTTGTAGCCAACAATCGGCACATCATACGGAACCGCGTTTACACTTACATAATCTTCATGAATA
Source organism: Massilibacillus massiliensis (assembly GCF_900086705.1). Lineage (NCBI taxonomy): Bacteria > Bacillati > Bacillota > Negativicutes > Selenomonadales > Sporomusaceae > Anaerosinus > Anaerosinus massiliensis. The sequence goes on from NZ_LT575483.1 coordinate 1,911,604, forward strand.
CACTTTAACTTTCCATTTACTTCAGCCATATACGCGTTCCCGCCAAATTTGACTTCTACGGCTTTATCGGCCTTTCTGAACTCCCATACAAAACCATCCTTAAGCCAATTATCCGGTAATTCTACCTGATAGTTATGAATAATTTTTTGTTCAAACAATCCGTATTTATAACGGATTCCACAACCGTGTCCCGGCAGTCCCAATGCCGCAATCGAATCGATGAAGCAAGCTGCCAATCGGCCAAGGCCCCCATTTCCAAGCCCTGCATCGGGTTCTTCCTTTAAAACAGCCTCTATATCAATGCCCAAATCAGCTAAGGCCTCTGTACAAAAAGCCTTAATGTCAGAATTAATCAAATTGCATTCCAGTAGCTTTCCTAATAAAAACTCAATGGAAAAATAATAGACCTGTTTGACTTGATGATCTCTGTAAGTTTTATTGGTTTTAATCCAGTTCTCACTAATATGTTCGCGAATAATTCCGGCGAAAGACTGATAAATCTCATTTTCCGATAAATCTTCTAATTCTTTCCCCCACATCGCATGAACTTTATGAATAAATCTGCTTTTAAATTTTTCTTTATCTGTAAACAAATTCAGACCTCCTTCAAACTTTACCGTTGCGCACCTTATGAAACAGCTATGATCGTCTAAGTATTTTCCATTAGAGTATAAAACCTTTTTTAAATCACAACACCTTTTTCAACGATTAAAGGATAATTCGGCGCTCCTTTCAACCACTTCCCTTTTGTAATCACTACATTTTTATCACAAATCACATTTTCTACAGAGGCCTCGTCTTCCAATTCACATTTTTGCATAATAATACTGTTTTTCACATGTACCCCTTTACCGATACGTACACCCCTAAACAAAATACTGTTTTCCACGGTCCCTTCAACAATACATCCATTTGCCACCATTGATTTTGATACAACTGCACTCTGTTTATATTTTACAGGCGCCTCGTCTTTGATCTTTGTATAAATTAAACCACCATCCAAGAATAGCTCCTGCCAATTTTTCGATTCCAGCAGTTCCATACTCGCCTGATAATAACTAGAAATCGAAGTTACCCTAGCCACATAGCCCTGATGTTGATAACCATAAATCGTATATTGATCCATATGTTTCATGATACCGTCAATAAAAAAGTCTGTTCCGCCCCTAGCATAAGTTTTGCGAATCATGTCCATAAACAGATTTTTTTCCATTAAGAAAATCCCCATAAAAACTTTTGCCTGTGGTTTCGTTGCCGGCATGATGGCAAGATCCGTTAAAAGGCCGTTATCGGCAGTCTCTAAAACAGCACCACTTGATAAGTCATTCTTTTCTCTCATATGGTAAACCATCGTAATGTCTGCACCTGTGTTTTGATGAAAACGCAGAACCTTTTCATAATTCATATTGTAAATAACATGGCTGCCGGTAATTAATATATACTGTTGTGCACTGTGTTCAATATAGTCCAAATGATAATGAAAACTTTGCACATCGCCATTTCTCAAATCGTTTTTACTTTCTGCCGGAGGTAAATAACATAACCCATCCTGCTTGCGTGCCAGATCCCAATCCTTGCCCGAACGTAAATGATCCATAATCGAACGAGATTTTTTTGGCAACAAAATACCTACATTCTGAATTTTTGAATTTACCATGCTGGATAAGGAAAAATCAATCAGTCTATACCTGCCGGCAAAAGGAATTGCGGCAATTGGACGATCACTCGTGATTTCTTGTATTAAACTTTCATTCTCTTGAAGATTTATCATTCCCATTACTGTTTTCAACGTATATTACCCTCCCGATAAAATCTAAATCATCCTTCAAACGACTTGTTTCCCTGTTGCGGTCTGTGCTGCAACCACTTCACCTTCAGGTACCACAGTAATCGTATCATTTTCTATTCCCAATTTGGCTTCTGCGCAAATTTCACAATTCTGCCCAACTACAGCCCGATTTACATACGCATTCGCACCAACTGTCGTAAATGGCATAATTACTGAATTTTCCACTTTTGCACCTTTTTCAATTTTTACCCCAGAAAAAATCACTGAATTTTCTACTTCCCCAAAGATCATCGCCCCTTCACTAATGAGAGACCCGCTTATTTTTGCATCTTGATCTACAAAATGCGGCGGCATAGAAGGATTCACGGCAAAAATCCGCCAATCGGGATCATATAAATCAAGCGCAGGTTTATCCCGCAGCAAATCCATATTGGCTTCCCATAAACTACGAATCGTTCCTACGTCTTTCCAATACCCTTCAAATGCGTAAGCAAACATTTTTGCATCTGCATGCAGCATTTTAGGAATGATATTTTTGCCGAAATCATGGTTAGACAAACTATCTTTTGCATCCTCTTCTAAATATGACTTTAAGAAAGCCAAATTAAATACATAAATCCCCATAGAGGCAAGATTGCTCATCGGATTCGCTGGTTTTTCCTGAAACTCTGTAATTCGTCCGTTTGCCGCGGTATTCATGATGCCAAAACGAGAAGCCTCTTCCCATGGAACTTCAATTACCCCAATCGTTGCCTCTGCCTTCTTCATCTTGTGGTATTCAATCATCCAAGAATAATCCATCGTATAAATATGGTCACCAGACAAAATAAGTACATATTCTGGATCCATCATCCCGATAAAATCTAAATTTTGATAAATTGCGTCTGCCGTTCCTTTATACCATTCAGCACCTTTTTCCCTTGCATAAGGGGGTAAAATAAACACGCCTCCATCTTTTCGATCTAAGTCCCAAGCCCCCCCATTCCCAATATAGTTATGTAAAGCTAATGGCTGATACTGCGTTAAAATTCCTACAGTATGAATCCCCGAATTACGGCAATTACTCAACGGAAAATCAATAATGCGATATTTTCCTCCAAAAGGAACAGCCGGTTTTGCTATTTTTTTTGTAAGAGCGCCCAATCTACTGCCTTGTCCGCCAGCTAATATCATTGCTAAGCATTCTGTTCTTCTCATACAAATACCCCCTGCTATTGTTTTTGTATCAACTGCACATATCACAATTGCTGTAATCGTTCATTGAAAGAAGTCTTTTTCATTACAAGCAATACTATGACCTATATGTTGTAACAAATTCACATAATCAAATATATATGCTTATACAGAATGAAATATTACCTGTTCCCTCGATCAATTTTAATTTTTGAATATTCTGTTTTTTGATTGTACGCCTATATTTATATATAAAAAAACAAGGCTAGCCTATGCCGCCTTGTTTTTCACCTGCCATTTTTTTAATGCATCTAAATATTCCCTTGTTAAGTCTTCTAACGTTACACCACAAGCAGCGGCGTCTTCTGGCGTAATGGTAATAATAATTTGATCATCATAGTAAATTGTAACATTTGTCCCATCACCATCCAAAATATATTTACTCGTAGAATACTCTGTTTTTTTCGTGATATTATATAATCTTCCCGCCACCAAATAAGCACGATATAAAGGGCCTGTATTTCCTATCGCTACCCTAAATTCCGGAAGAGACCAGTCTCCATCGACCACTTTAGCGGTCTTACCATTCTCGGTAGCGGTTTCAACAGCGGTAGGTCTTACGCCTTGCTCGCTCAAATATTTTTTCGCCAATTTTATTCTTTGTGCGGCCTCAGGATGATCAGAAAATAGATCATTTTTTTGCTTCGGATTTAATTCATATAACTTCGTTAATCCCATCAGCATTCCATATTGATTATAGCCCGCTTTGACAGACAACTCATATCCCAGTTTATCCGCTTCACGTTCATCTTTTCTGCTATAACCAGCTGTAATTGCATTGAGTGCAACCGCCTGAAGCTCCATACCTTTAGTGCCAAACGCAGCCCCCATAAGTAAAGTCATTCCCAAAGATTTTTCAAGCTGGCCCATAGAATGCCGCTTTACGACGTGTCCTACTTCATGACCGATAATACCTGCCAGCTCATCATCCGTTGGCATTAACTCTATTAACCCTTTAAAAACATAAACATAACCGCCCGGTGCCGCCATCGCGTTTACCTCATCGACATCCAACACCTTAAAACTATAAGGCAAATCTTTACGATCACTGACACTGACAATGCGTTTACCAATCCTATCAACGCGCTCTTGCAATTCAGGATCATCCAACAATTTATAGGTTTGCTCTATTTGCTTTGCTACGCCTTCGCCGATGGAAATTTCCTGTTTCGTACTAATGATTCCGGCATTTGCAATCGGCAATATCCATAACTGAACCAGACATAACGTAATAAATATACTTGTTATTTGCTTTATTTTCAACAACCACTGTCTTCCTCTCTTATATGTGATAACATTCCACAAAAAAACTTTTTTCCCCGCTAAACACACACAAGTTTTTACTCGCGCCCATCTTTCGAGGAAATACGTCCAAGATTCCTTTAAGGTTACAATTTCACTGATTGATTTTTAAGTTCTAAACCTCGTAAAAATTTACTTTTATCTGATCGTTTAACAGGAAATTGTGTCATAAAATAATCCCCCAATTTCAGTACCGCATCTTCGTGCCCAGCTTTTAACTCCAGCTCAATTTCCAAGATCGGTGCCGTATTTTTTCCTGCCATGATGCTGCCCCGATCCATTGCAATTTCAATTTCACTACCGTCTATATGTAAAATAACGACTTCACGAATAAACTCAGTTTGTACGATGGAGATGAGTTCTTTATTGCCAAGCTCACGCAGAATTGCCTGATCGACATCCGTTTGCAAGAACACACGAAGATCTGGACGCCCATCATCGACACAAAGATTCCATTCTGCACGTTTATGCAGTCCATTGCATACTGAACCGCCACCTTTGATCGTTGCTACCCATTGCGCACCCTCTTTACGCGTTCGATACGCCAGATGTTCTTTATGTAAAAAACCATCCTCCGTATCGAAATAGTTTGCTGCAAGAGAAATTTTTTCATAACCGCCCGCTCCAGGCATAGTTTTTATTTGATTCTTTAAAGACTCCCATGCAGCCTCTTCTGTTACTTGTAATTTCAATTCTATTTCCCTATTTTTTTTATTCACGAAACAAAATCCTCCAAAGATACGAAAGCAACTATATAAATTACTTTGCTGTAGTAATGCATCTAAGTGCGTGTTTCCGCTCTGATGCCTATCTGTCCACAAATTGGTATACACCCTAGATATGTTAGCGGAATTTTTTTAAATTCCTGCTACTTTTAACTACTAAATTCTGCTATTTTCAAAGAAATCATGCACATATTTTTAAAATCTTTATATTTATGCTTTTTGTGTACAATATATTTATCATAAAATAAAAAATTTTTATTGCATTGTTTATTCTTTTTCGTTATAATACGACTTAATAACGGAATATTTCTTTTATTATTCCATTATTAATTTAGCGAAAATTCAAATAAAAGGTAAAGGAGAATGTTTTATGGTTTTATCTGGTGCTATCATTGTTATTCTTACTTTAATTGCGATTGCTAAACGCTATGAAACACGCATGGTTTTATTCGCAGCTGGTTTTCTAATGGCAATCATCGGTGGAAATCCGCTTGGTGCAATGACCGCTTTCGAAAAAACTATGGTGAACTCTGGTCTAGTCACGACGATTTGTTCCGTTATGGGTTTTTCTTTCGTTATGAAATACACCAAATGTGATGCAAATTTAGTACAATTACTAGCAAACGGCTTAGATAAATGCAAATTTATCTTAGTTCCGGGGGCTGTACTGATTACTTGGGTATTAAATATCGCATTATCCAGCACTGCCGGAACTTGTGCCGCTGTTGGCGCCGTACTGATTCCGACGATGATTCGTTCCGGTGTACATCCTGCGATGGCAGGCGCCTGCATTTTAACGGCTTGTATTTCCAACCCCCTCAATCCGGGCTTTCCACATGCAATTTTTGTGGCTAATTTGGCAAACGTAGATGTAATGGAAGTGATTTATGGTTATACATTGCCATTACTTATCGTTTCTGCTATCGTTTTATCTGTGATGACAATACAGTCTGTTGTGCGGAAAGAAGGCGTAGATCCTCTGCGTGCACAAGCAGCAAATGTGGAGTCCAATACCAGTGAAATGAAAATCAGTCTGATTAAAGCATCCATCCCTGTGATTCCACTCATTATTTTAGTACTTGCAACTCCACAGGTCGGTGTACTGCCTAAAATATCAATTCCTCAGGCAATGATTATTGGTACATTGTTAGGCTTCATTGTGCATCGCAAAAATCCACAAGATATCACCAAAGAATTTTTTAACGGTTTAGGCAATGCCTATAGTAACATCATCGGTATCATAATCGCAGCGGGTGTATTTACCTACGGCATGGGAAGTATTGGACTTACCTCTGCATTGGTTGATCTAATGAAAAACAGCCAAGATCTAGCAAAATACGCGGCTTGTATCGGCCCTGCATTGATTGCTGTAATCAGTGGGTCCGGAGATGCTGCAGCGCTCGCTTTTAACGGTGCTGTTACACCGCATGCCGCGCAATTTGGCATGACAATTACAGATTTAGGTTCACTTTCCACACTTTCAGGAACACTCGGTAGAGCAATGAGCCCGGTTGCCGGTGGCACAATCATTTGCGCAACTTTAGCTGGTGTAAATCCAATTGAAATCGCCAAACGTACCGCACCTGGATTAATCATCAGTCTGGTTGCTCTATTCATCTTACTTTAGTGTAGGTTAACTGCCCTTTATCAATATGAATAACTTTAATTAAGGAGACTTTTATCATGAATTTAGATTCCAAAATTGCTGAACTCGCAAAATCAATTGAAGGAAAAACGATTGCGCGTCGTCGTGACTTACATCATCACCCTGAAACAGGCTGGACAGAATTTCGTACAGCTTCCATCGTAATTGATACACTAACGAAACTTGGCTACGATGTAAAATTCGGAGATGAGGTCATTGATGAAAGCAATATGATGGGTGTACCAAGTGCAGATATTCTTGAAGAACACATGAAAAGAGCCATCTCACAAGGGGCCAATCCTGATTTGGTTGCAAAAATGACCGGTGGTAAAACAGGTGTTGTCGGCATATTAAAATGTAAGAATCCCGGACCAACAGTTGCACTTCGTTTTGATATGGATTGTAACGATGTCAGTGAAGCTATGGATGAAAAACACCGGCCTTTTAAAGAAGGATTCGCTTCTATCAATCCTGGCTGTATGCATGCCTGCGGTCACGATGGGCATACTTCTGCCGGACTGGCAACCGCTGAAATTTTAATGAACTTAAAAGAACAACTTTCCGGAACAATTAAATTGATTTTTCAGCCGGCAGAAGAAGGGGTTCGCGGAGCCAAAGCAATGGCAGCCAAAGGTATCGTAGATAATGTCGATTTCCTCTTAGGCGCACATCTTATGATGCCAAAAACAGGCTATCTAGCCTATGATGTACAAGGATTTCTTGCAACCAGTAAATTTGATGCAATCTTCACTGGTGTTCCCGCTCATGCTGGTGCAGCACCACAAGTCGGTAAAAATTCACTTTTAGCCGCTGCAAATGCTGCAATTAATCTGCAAGCGATTCCTCGTCACAGCGATGGGGTCTCCCGTGTTAACGTAGGTGTACTCAATGCAGGCACCGGGCGCAATGTTATCCCTGCCAATGCCTTAATCAAAGTAGAAACAAGGGGAGCAACAAGCGAAATTAACAACTATATTTACGATTGTGCTGAAAAAATTATCAATCACACAGCAGCAATGTATGACAATACAGTAGAAATCAAACAAATGGGGGGTGCCGTCGGCGCAAATAATTCTCCGGAATTCTCTGCACAAATCGGACAAATCGCTAGACGACTCGGGATTTTTAACGAATATGCAGACAGTTCTAATATCGGTGGCAGCGAAGACTGTTCTTACTTTATGGATATTGTACAAAAAAATGGCGGGCAAGCGGCTTATCTAGTGATTGGGGCTTCCTTAACTGCTGTCAATCATAATCTTTACTTTGATTTTGATGAACATGCTTTGACAATGGAAGCACAACTGCTTTCTACCATCGTCAGCGACTTATTGGCAAAATAAATACATGCAATAGAGCAATGAAAATCACTTCCTTGCTCTATTGCAAAAGCCGATACAAAAAGTTAGAAAATTCTGTATATTGGAGTGTATATATGATGAATAAACAGTTAGCTACAACAATTACCGCTTTACTTATCTCTACGACGATCCCTGCCTTTGCCGCAGAAAATCCGTTTGTCGATGTACCAACCGACCACTGGTCAAGACAAGCTGTAACACAATTAGCAAAAGACGGTGTGATTGAAGGCTATGGTGATCGCACGTTTCGCGGTGACGTACATATAACTCGGTATGAAATGGCACAAATGGTTGCAAAAGCAATGGCAAAATCAGATGTCAAATCTGCCGATAAAGCCACCATCGATAAATTATCTGCCGAATATGCGTCTGAATTACATAATCTTGGCGTACGCGTAACTGCACTTGAAGAAAAAACTGATAATGTGAAATTCAGCGGTTATATGTACTTAAGGACACAATCTCAGGAAACTAAAAACAAAACTACTGGTGAAAAAACTAAATCGCCTACTGTTTCTCGCTCTTTTCTAGATTTATTTACGACCGGAAAAGTCAACGATAATTGGAATGCTGTTTTAGAAACTACAATTGCCACCGACTTAAAAAATGGTGGTGAATCTGCTACTGATACAACGGGTATATTTGCCCAAGGAAAGTATGATACATTCACAACACGTCTCGGACGCTTTGATCAATACAGCGGTGATGGCGGACTCGTCTTACATTACAGTGTTAACGGCGGCGAATTTACGTTTGGAAATCGCTTGAAAACAACCTTAACGTTTGGACGTATCAATAATACCTCCGTCCTCAAAGCAGGTACTGAAGGAAATTCTTTCGATTATCAAGCAGTTGAATTTGCTTATGCCGCAAATAAATCAACAAAAATTAACGCTGGTTATTATCATTTAAGTGATGAATCCTTCGCTGTCAGACGTGGTGACACCGATCCAAAGATTTATACGCTCGGCTTCTCCACAGCTTTAAATAAAGATCTAAAACTGACAAGTTATTATTTAAAATCCAGTAGTGACCAGAAAGACAATAAAACAGTTAAAGATACCGGCTATTATTCCGCACTGGAATATAAAGGCCCTAAATTAGGACAAGCAGATACTTGGGGACTTTATTTGAAATATGCCAATATCCCTGAACTTACACAAATCTCTATGGATGTCGGACACTTCAAAGATTACAAAGGCTTTGAACTTGGCAGCTTTTATATGCTGACACCAAACATGCGCGGACACCTCAGATATTATCATGGTAAAAACGTCGATGACAGCAATAAAACAAAAGATCTGGTACGTGCCGAAGTAAGAATGTTCTTCTAAAAAACGCCCGCAATCTCACTTTATGTGGATTGCGGGCGTCTTACTTCATTTAATTTAATCGATAAACCCTGGTTGGTCTGCCACGATTTGCAAACGCTTCTTCACCCACACACTCAACCAATCCTGCATTTAACAACCCCGTAAGAATCCGTCGCACATTACGATCTGTCACCCCCAGCTGCGTAGCCAAGGCGGCGGCAGTGAAGCTCTCCCAATTCATTTTATGTACAATTGCATAGATTTTTTGATATGTTTTAATGCCGACATTCGCAATAGTCAAACATGCTAACAGTGCTTTATCCTCGCTAAAAGCACGATAGGTAAGTTCTTGTCCCTGCCCTGCGGATTCAATAATTTCTCCATCATCAGCAACAATGACAATACCTCGGTTGCCCTTTTCCCTCCCTTGGCGAACCGCCCGGCATGCATTTAATTGCGCTGTAAATACCGTTGTACCAAAACCAATTCCTGCAACAATATCGGTATCTAAGGCCAAGCTAATTTCATCAATAGTTTCTCTCAGAACCTGCACTTGCTGTTCAAGAAGTCCTCTAGAACTAAAAATTTCATATCTGCCATTCCCTTTTTCCGACAAATATCCATTCACACCTTGACAAAGTTTCAGCAGTCTTTCCTTAATTTTCAGTTCTAACAACTGTAATTTATAAGAATCACCAGCTTTTTCAATGGTTTTTTCAAAATTACTGATTTCAATAATCTCTAAACCAACTTGACTATTCTTAAAATACAAACCATTAAGCTTTTCCATCAATACGCTGACCGCTTGACGGATTGAAGTTGTACTCGCCAGCAATCGTCGAACTGGTATTTTCCGTCTTTCCAACTCCTTCTGCACCTTATATAAAGTCGTTCCTACACCATCAATCTTGCCAGATTCCCAAAGATCTAAATGTTTTTTAATAATATCTTCAAAAACAAACGGTATCCCATATTTATGGAAAACAACCATATTTTGTGGTACATTTGACTCTTTTATTGATTCACGTACTGCTCCGGCATCCGATTCCGGACAATCTACAGAAATACGCAAGGACGTAGATCGTTTTTCACAAGCCAGTTCTAAAATACATTTAAAAATCTCATTCCCTGTAATCAAGCCAAAAGCCGAATTTTCTTCATTGCCAAGATGTTCTTTTGCCGCTGTATAAGGATTTGGCCCAGAAAAAAGCCATCCATCAATCTTAGGGTTATTTTCAATTAAAATATTAGGAACCTCTTCAATTTCAATATAGGGGAAAGGAATAAATTCAGCCAGTTTTGTTTCCTTCATGTCTTTCGCGACATTTATAATGTGTTCAATCGTATCAATCGATGAACTCACAACTCCAATTTTTTGCACAATTCTACTCCTTTATCCTACACTATTTAGCCGCAAAATACTCACGATCTAATATACCTAAAATCACCAACGATTCATACGCACCATCTGAACCTAGAATCGTTTCTCTAATTAAGCCTTCCCTAATAAATCCTTCGGATTCATAAAGATGTAGCGCCCTTGCATTGTGTTCTTTACAATCCAACCATGCTCTATGATATTTTAGATCTTCAAAAGCCCAAGATTTAAGCATTTTTAAAGTTTCTCTGCCATAACCTTGACCTTTCACATCCATAATAATTCGCGTAAATTCAATTTCTTTAAACGGATTATCAAGTCCCGCAATCATCAAAAATCCAACTTTTTCTGCGCCATCTACAGTTTCAACAATTAAATGAATTGCATTTTTTGCATGTAAAGTCTTTCTGTGTTGCTCAACTGGATAAGGAATCACGAATTTTGCATTTTCAGGTGTATGCTCCACCTTCATAATATAGTCTAAATCTGCTTCAGCAGCTTGACGAAATCTAAGTCTATCTGATTTTTTTATAATCTCTAACATCCTCTACAACCTCTTTCTAAAGGATTAAATTTTTTGTTTTTTATAACTATCCCTTATTTTCTCTATTTTGACCAAAAATATGAAAATCCTGCTATTACAAATATCCATATTTTTCTTCATTTTCTATATATTTTTTTCATCTCTAAATCTATTTTGTAGTATAATGATGAAGTGCAAAAAATTTTTTGGGGAGGGCATATGGTACTACATTATTTTAATATTAATTTTGTTTCAACAATCGAATTTTTGTGGATTCCAGCTTGCATTTTACTGAGTTGTTTGACCGCTGGGGTGTTGTTGAACCGTTTCATTAACCGAAGACTTCAGGAGAAATACGGCAGCGATCCAGAATCCCTGTCCTATGTATTTACCAATGCAATCAAAGGCCTGCCGATCTCCTGGTCTATTGGTGTTGGATTATACATGACCATTACAACGATTCAAATGCCTGAACGGCTATTAGATTTTTTATCAAATATCTTACTAGGCGTTATTTTGTTTACCATTACCCGTGTAGCAGCACGCACTTTAGTCGGCATGATTGATATGCATACCCAAAAAAACGGCAGTAACCTGCCAAAAACCTCTTTACTTACCAATATTGTAAACATCGCAATCTATGTAATCGGTATTCTCATCATCATGCAATCTTATGGGATATCCATTACTCCGATTATTACTGCATTAGGCGTCGGTGGTGCTGCAGTGGCTCTCGGCTTACAAGAAACACTTGCCAATATCTTTTCTGGGCTGCACTTAATTTTATCAAAACAAATTCGTCTTGGCGACTATATCAAACTCAGCTCCGGTGAAGAAGGCTGCGTAACTGATATCACCTGGCGTTTCACAATGATTCAGGGGTTATCAAATAATGTCGTAGTTGTTCCAAATCAAAAAATCGCGTCAGCCATTTTAACAAACTATAGTATGCCAAAACAAGATGTTTCCATCAGCATTCCCATCGGTGTCAGCTATGACAGTGACCTTGACCATGTTGAACGCGTAACGCTTGAAGTAGCTGATGAAATCATGCAAAAGTTTGATCACGCGCACGCTTTAAAAGCAGCCGTCAGATTTCATACATTTGGTGAATCCAGCATTAATTTTAATGTATCCCTGCATTCCAATCAATTTCTCAATCAATTTCCCTTGAAACATGAATTTATTAAAGCACTCACTAAACGGTATCGGGAAGAGGGTATTGAAATTCCGTATCCGGTCCACACAATTATAAAAAAAGACGAAGCTTAATATTATTTTTTTTCAAAATTAATCCCTTTATCGTTAAAATAGAAATAAAACAAGCCTCTTTACTTAATAAAAACAAAACAATTTATTGAAATTCTACAAATTATATGAATTTTAGACAAAATACTATATCTTGTGTCCTATTGACTAAAACTAAGCATATATAGTACAATCTTCGAGAAGTATTTTTTAATTTAAACCAAATCTAAAGAAAAGAAGATGTGAATATGATTGAAAATATAAAAAAACGTAACGGTGACATCGTACCTTTCGACATCACCAAAATTAAAGAAGCAATTCATAAAGCAAATATGGAATCTACAGATGAAACGATGACGCAAAGACAACTCAGTGCACTGGCGAATAAAGTCATTAAAACTTTTGACGATAAAGGTATGCCTTCCGTTGAACAAATTCAAGATATCGTTGAAAAAACATTAATTGCCGCAAATTATGCAAGTACGGCAAAAGCTTACATACTATATCGTGCTGAACACGCAAAAATTCGTCAATCTGAAGCAGATCTAATGGATATTTATAACGAACTTACTTTTAAAAATGCGAAAGATGCCGATATCAAACGAGAAAATGCGAACATTGATGCCGATACTGCTATGGGAACGATGTTAAAATACGGGTCCGAAGGCTCAAAATATTTCATTGACAATTATATTTTGCCAAAAGACATTGCAGCTGCACACATGAATGGAGATATTCATATTCATGATAAAGATTTCTACATGTTAACAGAAACCTGTTGCCAGATTGATCTGTTAAAATTATTTAAACATGGTTTTTCCACCGGCCATGGTTACTTGCGCGAACCAAATAGTATCCAAAGTTACTCCGCTTTAGCTTGTATCGCAATCCAAGCAAACCAAAATGAAATGCATGGTGGACAGGCCGTTCCTAACTTTGATTATTCTATGGCACCCGGCGTTGCAAAAACCTTCAAAAAAGAATACTTTGAAGCCTTAACAAATTATTTCATAATTACCCTCGACATGGCAAAAGAAGATGCATCCGCATTAACCAAAACGATTGATGGCGATATTGCATGCTCAATTACAATGAACAGTGTTGATGCATACGGTAAAGCACTCATTGACTATCTGCCAAACCATCAACAAGAACACGGATTCCAGCCAATCAGTGCACAGCAAACCACGAAAGCACATACGTATGCGGTCAAAACTGCATTTAATGAAACCGACCGTGCAACTTACCAGTCAATGGAAGCTTTCATCCATAATTTAAATACGATGAATTCCCGTGCCGGAGCTCAAGTTCCATTTAGCTCTATCAACTATGGTACCGATACATCCCCAGAAGCAAGAATGCTCGTTAAAAATCTTTTACTTGCAACCGAAGCAGGTCTGGGCAGCGGCGAAACACCAATCTTCCCAGTACAGATTTTCAAAGTAAAAGAAGGCATCAATTACAACGAAGGCGAGCCAAATTACGATTTATTCAAAATGGCAATGCATACTTCGGCAAAACGCTTATTCCCTAATTTTAGCTTTATTGATGCGCCATTTAACCTTCAATATTATAAAGAAGGAAATTATGATACCGAAATTGCTTATATGGGCTGCCGTACACGCGTCATGGGAAATGTGCATGACCCTGAACACGAAACAACTTGCGGTAGAGGCAATTTAAGTTTTACTACCATTAATTTGCCACGTTTAGCAATTGAAGCAAACGGTGATGTTAAAAAATTCTATGAAAATCTAGATCAATTTATTGAACTTGTCATCCGTCAACTTCTACATCGTTTTAAAGTTCAATGTTCAAAAATTGGTCGCAATTATCCATTCCTAATGGGACAAAACATTTGGATTGGTTCTGATGACATCGGTCCAGACGACAGTGTTGCCGACGTATTAAAACATGGTACTTTAAGCATGGGCTTTATCGGTCTTGCGGAAACACTGAAACGCCTAACTGGCAAACACCATGGCGAAAGCGAAGAAAGTCAAAAACTTGGTCTTGAAATTATTGGCTATATGCGTAAACGTATGGATGATGAATCGCAAAAGACCGGGCTAAACTTTACTTTACTCGCTACTCCAGCAGAAGGATTAAGCGGCAGATTTGTGAAATTTGACAAGAAACGTTATGGATCAATTCCTGGCGTAACCGATCGCGACTATTATACAAACTCCTTCCACGTTCCAGTTTATTACCCAATCAAAGCGCACAAAAAGATCGCCATCGAGGCACCTTATCACAACTTTACGAATGCTGGTCATATCAGCTATGTTGAACTCGACGGCGATACTTGCAAGAATCTTGATGCTTTTGAATCCGTTATTCGCTGCATGAAAGAACAAGGCATCGGCTATGGTTCTATCAATCATCCTGTAGATCGAGATCCAGTCTGTGGTTTTAATGGCATTATTGACAATGAATGCCCAAAATGTCACCGCAGAGAAGACCAAACTGAACCAAGATTTGAACGCATTCGTCGTATTACTGGTTATCTTGTTGGCACAACAGATCGCTGGAACAATGCCAAACGTGCAGAAGAAAAGGATAGAGTAAAACATGGCCTGCAAGCTTAAAATATCTGGAGTCGTCGACGAATCGATTGTCGACGGCCCCGGTATCCGTTATACAATCTTCACCCAAGGTTGCCCTCATGCCTGCGAAGGTTGTCATAATCCCCAAACCCATGATTTCTCTGCAGGAAAAGAAGTAGATATTCAAAATCTTTTTGCAGAGATATGCGAAAATCCGCTCTTAAAAGGCGTCACATTCAGTGGTGGCGAACCCTTTTGTCAGCCAAAACCGCTCATTGAACTCGCAAAACTAATTCATACACGTAAACTCAATATCACAACGTATACTGGGTATACACTTGAAGATCTCCAAGCAAAAAATAATCCGTTGATTGATGAATTGCTGTCGCAAACCGATATTTTAATCGACGGCAAATTCATAGCTGCCCAACGCGATCTTACCCTAACCTTCCGCGGCAGCCACAATCAACGTGTCATTGATATGCACGCGACGCGTGAAACTGGCAAAATTACAGAATTAGCCGTCGACAAATAAAATAACCACGAGAATGCGTGACATTCTCGTGGTTATTTTATTTATATTTAAACTTTGCAATGCAGTCCTATTCAGCAATAGAAGCAATTTCTTCATAAAATTCTATTTGATGTTCTCCACTAACCAAACCATCCATTTTTTTAAATGTATCTTGGAAATATGGAGTACTCGAATGATGGTCCAGCGTTTTCTGGTCTTTATATTTTTCGTAAAAGAAAAATTTTCCCGGAGACGATTTCGCTGCGTGCAGCTTATACTCTATTACCCCCTCCTCCTGTTTTACTTTGGAAACCAGAGACGTAAGAAGTTCTTCTAACTCATTTTCTTTTCCAGGTTTCGCTTGAATTATTGCTGTCAATACAACCATACATATCCCTCTCTTTACGTATTCTTATTATAATAAAATATAACCTGTATTTATCAATACTCTTTGTGTATGATCCTATATTATTTCACTACCATCACTGGGCATTTTGCCTGTTCAACCAAATGCTGACTTACACTGCCAAGCAACACACCTTTTACAACCCCCAGCCCCCGACTGCCCATTACAATTAAATCGATATTTTCACTTGTAGCAAAATCTAAAATCACAGCCGCTGGTGAGCCGGTCTCAGAAATTCCCTCTGCTTTAAGATTAGAAGGAACTTTTTCAAGTGCTCTGTCCAGTATCACATTGCCTGCCTTTGTCACCGCTTCTAAAATCGCATCAGAGAGGCAAGCATTAATAGCCAATTGATTAATATTGGCTACATAAATAAAATGAAGCTTCGCCTCGCAGATTTCTGCCAAATAAATCGCCTGATCAATCGCTCTTTCTGCACTATCCGAACCATCTACAGGAACTAAAATACGTTTGAACTGTGTCATAAGAAAAACCTCCTATTTATATGTTAATATGCGTAACAAACTCACTTCAACACCATGACTGGGCATCGCGCATGTTCAAGCAAAAATTTACTCACGCTGCCAAGTAAAAAACCATCTAAGAAGCCAAGACCTCTGGCGCCTAACACGATCAGATCACTCTTAACTTCCTCCGAAAAAGCCAAAATAGCTTCTGCTGGAATCCCATATTTCGTATAAGTCTGGTAGCGTACTCCCTCTGGAACTTGACGCACTGCATTACTTAAAATCGCTTGACTGATCTTTTTAACCGATCCCGCTACAGATTCCGGCAGCCATAAAATGTGTGCAGATTTACTATCTGTTTCATCTGAAAGATGGGATACATAAATAAAATCAATTTCTGCATTACAAAGTTCTGCCAATTCTACAGCCTTCACCACAGCCTTATCCGAACTTTCTGAACCATCTACTGGAACCAAAATACGCTTCAACTCGATCATGTAAATCCCCCCATTCCTTGCCAAACCATAGTAAAAACAGCATTTTCTATTTTATGTATTTACTTCGCTATAATCCTAAAGATTCCTTTAGATTCGCATAAATATATCCAGCAAAATTCAAACACAGATTATATCTTGACATCTTAACTGCTTAGGTGCTAAAATTTATTAAACATTTATGTGCAATAATCGACTTGTTTTCGTGCATAATTGTAAATAGAATCTTTTCTAAAATTACTTTTAAATTTTTAAGCGATATTGTATAAATGAAGATAATTAATTTATCGTACTCGTTCTTGCTTTTCCAAGAGCGAGTTTATTTTAATTTTTATTGCTTGGTAGGATCTCATGTTTATAAATAGGAGGATATCTTATATGACAGACAAAGCCAAAACAGATTTTTCATCAATCATTGAAAACACATCGATTGCCGATGTTTACCGAGCCGCAAAACAACTAGCTGGTATTACCAAAAAAACTGAATTGATTTATAGTCCATATTTTAGCTTAAATTCTGGTAACAAAGTTTTCATTAAACCAGAAAATCTCCAAAATACCGGTTCATTTAAACTACGCGGTGCTTACAATAAAATCAGTCAACTTTCCGAAGAAGAAAAAGCAAAAGGCGTCATTGCAGCCTCCGCTGGTAATCATGCACAAGGCGTTGCTTATGCTGCACAGCAGCTTAACGTAAAAGCAGTGATTGCCATGCCTGCAACCACACCAATTATTAAAGTTGAAGCAACCCGCAGCTATGGTGCTGAAGTTGTTTTACACGGCGACAGCTATGATGATGCCTACAGCAAGGCAGTCGAGCTTCAGAAAGAACATGGTTACGTCTTCATACACCCTTTCGACGACCTCGAAGTCTTACTTGGACAAGGTACTACCGCATTAGAAATATACGATGAATTAAAGGATGTAGATGCCATATTAGTCCCAATTGGCGGTGGTGGATTCGCAAGCGGGGTTGCCCTTGCAAGTAAATTTATTAATCCTAACGTCAAAGTCATTGGCATCGAACCTGCAGGTGCTGCTTGTATCAAACACTCTCTGGAGAAAGGCAAAGTCAGCTCACTCTCCAAAATTGATACAGTCGCTGAAGGTACAGCCGTTAAAACACCGGGAAAATTAACCTTTGAATTTATAAAAAAATATGTCGACGAAGTAATTACGGTTTCTGAATTCGAAATAATGTCTGCACTATTATCCTTGATCGAAAAACATAAACTCATTGCCGAAGGTGCTGGAGTTCTCTCCCTAGCTGCTCTAAATCAATTAAAGTTCAAAGATAAAAAAGTTGTAGCCATCGTCAGCGGCGGAAACATCGATATCTCAACAATCTCCGCACTCATTAATAAAGCATTAATCGCACGCGGTCGTGTCTTCTGCTTCGCGGTGAATTTACCAGATAAACCAGGCCAGCTTCTGAAAGTCGCAGAAATTTTGGCCAGCGAAAATGCGAATGTAATTAAACTGGACCATAACCAAGCTAAAGTAACAGACAGCTTTAAGCAAGTACAACTCGAAGTAACCGTAGAAACTCACGGACAAGACCATGTAAACCGTGTAGCACATGCATTAGAAGCCAATGGGTTTCATATTCAAAAAATATATTAAAAAAGTTCGTAGGCAGTATTGTCTACGAACTTTTTTCTTTTATTTTCTAATATTGACTGTTGCGTTTAAGATGCTCACCTAATTTTAATTCTTGTATCACGCTTTAACAATATTCCTATTGTATATATCCCCAAAATTCTGTACAATGTAGACTTCTATGGGGATAACTTATTAAAAATTTTTCAATATATGAATTCGTCATTCAACGATTTGCTAATATAATAATTTATAAACAAAATTTTAATTTTATTCGTATTTATATTTTCAAAATTTCAATTTTTGTTTATACTTAGAATAGGTTATTTATCTCTAAATGGAGGCTACTATGAAAATTCTAAAAAATGAAGATACTTGTGATGATACCTGTGATGCATATATTAAACATACTGATAAAATTATGAATGCGAAATTACACCTTCTGCCTAATGAAGTTACCCAAAGCCTTTCTGATACTTTTAAAATTTTAGGAGATCAGACACGTATAAAAATTTTAAGTTTACTCATTGATAATGAAATGTGCGTCTGTGATATTGCCGAGACGTTACAAATGGGACAATCTGCTATTTCACATCAACTCAGGGTATTAAGAAGTGCTAGACTAGTCAAATTTCGTAAGGACGGCAAAGCTGCCTGGTATTCACTTGATGACGAACACGTCGTTTCCCTGATCAACCAAGGGCTAGAACACATAAATCACAGCTAAAGGATGATGCAAATGAATTCCCAACCTATAAGATTACGTAAATTTATTCTCTTCTTAATCTTAACTACTTTTATCACGCTTCTTACTACAATGAATACTACCCATGCCGCAGTTTTGCTTAAAATGAATGCAAAAGGCAGTTCTGTAACTACGCTTCAACAGCGTTTAACCGCTTTAAATTACATTACCACAATCGATGGAGTATTCGGCATAGAAACACATCGTGCCGTTATTGCCTTTCAACGTGACAACCAGCTTAGACCAACAGGTATTGTAGATACAAAAACGTGGAATTCGATCAAAAACCAGCAACCTTCTTTAAATAAAACCAATAAAAAAGATGCTCCAAAAAAGCATGCTCCAGATCCAATCCCATCCATTGAATTAAATCAAAAAACCTCACCAACCGCTGCCACCATCATCCGTACTGCTCAAAAATATACTGGAACTCCCTATGTTTTTGGAGGCACAACCCCCAAGGGTTTCGATTGTTCAGGTTACTTACAATACATATTTGCCCAGCATGGCATAAAAATACCCCGTGCCGCTGATGAGCAATATAAAATTGGAACAACAATCGCACGAAATAAACTTATTGCCGGAGATCTTGTTTTCTTCACCACGGACACGAAAGAGATTTCTCACTGTGGATTATATATAGGCAATGGAAAATTCATTCATGCCTCCTCTAGCAAAGGCGTCCGTATTGATGAATTAAATAATTCTTATTGGAAAACACGTTTTGCTGGTGCAAAACGAATTCTAAAATAAAGCATTACATATAAAAAGAGATAGATGAAATTCATTCATCTATCTCTTTTGAGTCTAAGTACACAAAATCGTTTGTAAATCCAGCAAAACATATACGCTGGTATATTCATACTGCAACATTTCCCAGGAAAATCACATACGATCCGCTACCCAGAATAACGATTTATCGTATAAATTTAAGATCTTCATCATAGTTACAATCAGTTGCGATTATTACGCTCATAACGATCTCTATCATTATTTCTATTCTTATATTTACTCCAAAGAATACTGCCTAGCATAAAAATTGCACCAAAGATAAAAATATTTGCTACCAATCCTAAGATATCTGCAAATAAGCCTGTTCCCATACCAAACATACTTCCAAGTAAACTGCCTAACATCATCCCGCCAGCCAATAAACCAATATTACGCATTGCGCTTCCCATAAAGGAACCTGACTGCGCTTTAGCCCCAGCCTGTTGTTGTACATTTGCTTTACTATTTGCCTCTGGCGCTTTATCACTATAATTTTTCGCCGGAGCAGAAGATTTGTAACCACTTTTAGCTGTATCCGCTGCTTTCGGTGCAGACTGCGAAGTAGAAGGTTTTGGCGCTGAAAATTTTGCTTTTCCTCCACCAATCGCCGCAAAACTAACTGAATACATTGCAAAGAAACATACCAACGCAATTGCAAATATTTTTTTTATTTTCATCAAATTATTCTTCCTCCTGAGCTGCTTTTACATCTTCTGGAAAAGCATAAATTTCGCTTAAAGTATCAAGTTCACCTGACAAATAGCGATCAATATCATGCACATCAACATAAAATGTACAATCAACCTCTAAATAGCCTTGTTCTTTACCTTGACTAACATTCCTGATTGCCATCAATCGTTCACGCAGCGCCAAGCACTCTTCGCGATTTGCATGTACGTCCAATTTGATCAAAGGAACGCCATAGTCTCTAAGAACATCTTGCAAATTCAATCTTTCTGACATTTTAACCTCCAAAAATAAATTTAGCTATATAACAAAATACATTAAAATATCACGCGTGTTGATTAACCAAGAAAAGTAAATACAAAAGGACGCATTTCCTGTAAAATCGTAGTTGCGAAACAAACGAACAGAAAAGAGGCGTCCTTTATAAAACAGTCTACCATCTTTCTAAACATTTTTAAACAACTTATTACAGATGAAGATATTGATAACTTACTCAAAAAGCATGAGTATATTGATATAGCACGTAAATTCACAGTATCGGCATTACTAGATTTTTTCACCAATGCAGCCGTTAACCAATGGAAAAGTTTCCGACATGGTGCTGATGTTGCCTCTGATTTTGGATTGCGAATTAGCGATTATTCTACTATTTCAAAAAAAGCTAAAGATGTTCCTTTTGAGATTTTTAAAGATTTATTTGCTCTTGCCTGCTCTCGCTGTAATAGAAACATCCGACGTAAATTAAACTTTCCGAAAGAATTGCTGTTAGTTGATTCAACCACCATAACTGTTGGCAAAACGCGTTTGCTATGGGCACCTTATCATGGTGAACGTGCAGGAGTTAAACTTCACACAGCTTTGAACTTAGCTACTGGAATCCCCAAAAAAGTTGTAGAAACGACCGGTTTACAACATGATAGCCCTGTTCTTGATGAGCTCCTTGATAATACATGCATTATTGTTGCTGACCGAGCGTACTTTCAAATTGATCGTTCCGATACATTCTTAGAAGAGAAACAACATTTTGTAATTCGATTAAAAACAAATGTTGAAATTTCAAAAAAGAAAACCTTAAAACGCACTTTTAATAGCAATTCTAACGTTATCAATGACTACACTTGTCAATTGGGAACGGCGCAAAAACGCTCTGTACGTAGACATCGAATTGTTGAATTTACTGATTATGAAAGTAAATTAATTCGAGTGGTTACTAATTTATATCATGTATCAGCAGAAATGGTAGCAAATATATATAAGGCTCGCTGGGGAGTAGAACTATTTTTTCGCTGGATAAAGCAAAATCTTAATGTCCCAAGATTGTTTGGAACCACGAAAAATGCAGTCTACAATCAGCTTTATTCAGCACTATTGGCATACATAATACTGAAATTTACTTATACAACAATTACTAAAAAAATCATTGATAAACCACTTTCCTTATTGGGATTTACAAGACGATTGCTAGAAAATACCCTTCCGCTTGAATGGCACTTTTACATTCAGCAATTTTGTCATACGTTGCTTTTGCTTTAGTTAATTATTTGTATATTATTGGTTAATCAACACGCGTGTTAAAATATTTTGGATATATATTCGTTACAAAGATTGCCTTCACTACTATTCAAAATAATTTATTTTCTATATATTATATATATTCTACTGAAAATATACAAATTCCTTGTATCCCTTATAAAATCTTAATAATATTAAAATTACAATCACACTCAACAGCGGTACGCCCAGTTTCTTTTATTGTCTCTACCAATTTTTCTTTGGTTAATGCCGTACTAGATTTAGCACCAGCTGCATGCATAATTTTTTCTTCCTGAATTGTACCATCGATATCATTGGCACCAAACCCTAAAGCCAATTGCGCAACTGGTAACGTGAGCATCACCCAATATGCTTTTATATTATTAATATTATCAAGCATCAACCGCGAAATTGCCATCGTTTTTAAATCATCCCACAAAGTTGTTCGTTTGATTTGTCCTGCCAACTCTGTATGATCAGGATGAAAAGGAAAACAAATAAAAGTTTGGAATCCACTAGTTTCATCCTGCAAAGTCCGTAAAGCTAGCAAATGATCGATTCTCTCTTCAATCGTCTCAATATGTCCATATAGCATGCTTGCATTCGTCTTAATTCCAAGCTCATGTGCAGTCCTAGCAACTTCTAACCATTCAGCAGCCGTCGCCTTATTCGGACATAATTCATTTCTCACTCGATCTGATAGAATCTCTGCACCGCCACCAGGCATGGCCTCTAGCCCTGCATCGATTAACGCTTTTAAAACTTCACGAATAGATTTCCCGGATATTTTCGCGAAATGTGTAATTTCAACACCTGTAAAGCCTTTTAAATGCAATTCAGGAAACTTCTCTTTAATTGTTTGAATCATATCAACATAATATTCAAAAGGCCAATCCGGATGAAGCCCACTCACAATGTGAAGGCTTTTTAAATCTGGATCTTTCGCTGCATTCGCTACTAAATCTAAAACCCTTTCCTTATCCATTGCATAAGCATTCTTGCTGTCACGATCACACCCAAAGGCGCAAAATTTACATCGTGAAGTACATATATTCGTAAGATTTACATGACGATTGACATTATAATAAACGTAATCACCGCTTATTCTTTTACGAACTGTATCCGCCATATATCCTAGCCAAGCTAAATCATTGCATTCATATAATGCTAATCCATCTTCACGGGTAAGACGCTTACCAGTCAATATCTTATTCTCAATCTGTTTCAAATTTATAGTCAAAATGCCACTTCCTTTGTATACAATAAACGTCAACTACATTATTCTACCTTATTTTTTACAAACAAACAACCGCTACCAATATAATAAAAAGAAATGTTAATAAATAGTATTTATAATTGTTTTTCAAAAGATTTATTTTTTTAAATTTTATATAACAAAAAAGCACTCACGTTTGTGAGTGCTTTCCATCTTAACCGGCAACTACCTATCCTCCCAGGGCGTTTCCACCCAAGTACTTTCGGCGTTTATAGGCTTAACTACTGTGTTCGGTATGGGAACAGGTGGATCCCTATAGCTGTCGTCACCAGATTCTTCAGAGTTATTCTCTGAAAACTATACAGAAGTTTTATTTTTGTATGATTCTTGCATTTTAGTTCTTCTTCTCTAGACACCTTCTGGTGTCTGGCTTTTTTTAAGTCAAGCCCTCGACCTATTAGTACCAGTCAGCTGAACACATTACTGTACTTACACTCCTGGCCTATCAACCTTGTCTTCTTCAAGGGGTCTTACTAGATTACTCTATGAGAAACCTCATCTTAAGGCTGGTTTCACGCTTAGATGCTTTCAGCGTTTATCCTTTCCGAACGTAGCTACCCAACTGTACTCCTGGCGGAATAATTGGTACACCATTGGTTCGTCCACTCCGGTCCTCTCGTACTAGGAGCAGCTCCCTTCAAGTTTCTTACGCCCGCGATGGATAGGGACCGAACTGTCTCACGACGTTCTGAACCCAGCTCACGTACCACTTTAATGGGCGAACAGCCCAACCCTTGGGACCTACTTCAGCCCCAGGATGTGATGAGCCGACATCGAGGTGCCAAACCTCCCCGTCGATATGGACTCTTGGGAGAGATTAGCCTGTTATCCCCAGGGTAGCTTTTATCCGTTGAGCGATGGCCCTTCCACTCGGTACCACCGGATCACTAAGCCCGACTTTCGTCCCTGCTCGACCTGTCCGTCTCGCAGTCAAGCTCCCTTCTGCCTTTGCACTCTTCGCGCGATTTCTGTCCGCGCTGAGGGAACCTTTGGGCGCCTCCGTTACTCTTTCGGAGGCGACCGCCCCAGTCAAACTGCCCGCCTGACACTGTCTTGAATTTCGTTACTCTTACAGTTAGAATTCCAGTAAATGAAGGGTGGTATCCCAACAATGACTCCTACAAAACTTGCGTTCTATATTCTCAGTCTCCCACCTATCCTGTACATCATTTACCAAAATTCAANTAAATCAATTTAGCCATTAAGTTTATACTTAAATGCTTAATTTAATCTTTTTTGAATCCTAAAATGCTCGTTAATTCACTCTCTAAAATATAGAGAGGTTTTCATACATTTTATTTTCTTCTGTGTAGTTTTCAAAGAACATCCGCAGAGACTAAAAAGCTCCGCTTTTCATAATTATCTGTTTAAGATATTTTATGGTGGAGACGAGCGGGATCGAACCGCTGACCCCCTGCTTGCAAGGCAGGTGCTCTCCCAGCTGAGCTACGCCCCCATATGAGAACAGATATTTATTTGCAAAAATAAAATGGTGGGCCTAAGTGGACTTGAACCACTGACCTCACGCTTATCAGGCGTGCGCTCTAACCAGCTGAGCTATAGGCCCATCTTCAAGTCGTTCCTACAACTCATCCTCGCCGTGTTGCTGAGCGATACTCGTTATGACGACTCTCTTACGGGAATATTTAGCACTCTCAAATTTCAACAAACATCAATTGTGAACTTTGCAACCTGTTAACACAATTCCTCGTTATATGGACATAAAAGAGTATTCCCTCAAAACTAGACAATGTAGTGCCAAATGTGTCGACCTTGGATTACGAAAGTACATTTAAACTTTCTTGTCTCCTTAGAAAGGAGGTGATCCAGCCGCACCTTCCGATACGGCTACCTTGTTACGACTTCACCCCAATCATCGGCCCCACCTTAGACGGCTGGCTCCTTACGGTTACCCCACCGGCTTTGGGTGTGACTGACTTTCGTGGTGTGACGGGCGGTGTGTACAAGNCTCGGCCAAAGCCTTAGATACCCATCACTCCTCAGGTATTCAAGAGACGGATTTACCTGTCTCTCACCCTACAAGCTTAGACATACTATTCCATCAGTATGCTCGAACTTCCTTCTGTGTCACTCCATCACTCAAACAATTATTGGTGGTACTGGAATTTTTGCCAGTTGTCCATCGNCCTTCCCAGATCGTTCAGCTAAGCCATTTCTGATTTATGTCAGTCCTCAACCCCAGTCAACCGAAGTTGGCTGGTTTGGGCTCTTCCCCGTTCGCTCGCCGCTACTTAGGGAATCTCAATTGATTACTTTTCCTCCGGGTACTTAGATGTTTCAGTTCCCCGGGTCTACCTCCTCATGCTCTCAGGCATGGGTAACAGTCCATTACGACTGCTGGGTTCCCCCATTCGGATATTCATGGATCAATGCCTACTTGCGGCTCCCCATGACTTTTCGCAGCTTATCGCGTCCTTCTTCGGCTCTTGGCGCCTAGGCATCCGCCGTATGCCCTTAGTAGCTTGACTTATGNGCGTTAACTCCGGCACAGAAGGGGTCGATACCTCCTACACCTAGTACCCATCGTTTACGGCTAGGACTACCGGGGTATCTAATCCCGTTCGCTCCCCTAGCTTTCGAGCCTCAGTGTCAGTTACAGTCCAGAAAGTCGCCTTCGCCACTGGTGTTCCTCCTAATATCTACGCATTTCACCGCTACACTAGGAATTCCACTTTCCTCTCCTGCACTCAAGAAATGTAGTTTCTATCCCATCACGGGGTTGAGCCCCGCACTTTTAAGATTGACTTACATTCCCACCTGCGCTCCCTTTACGCCCAATAATTCCGGACAACGCTTGCCACCTACGTATTACCGCGGCTGCTGGCACGTAGTTAGCCGTGGCTTTCTCGTTAAGTACCGTCATTATAAATCATTATTTACAATCTATACATTCGTCCTTAACAACAGAGCTTTACGATCCGAAAACCTTCTTCACTCACGCGGCGTTGCTCCGTCAGACTTTCGTCCATTGCGGAAGATTCCCCACTGCTGCCTCCCGTAGGAGTCTGGGCCGTGTCTCAGTCCCAGTGTGGCCGTTCATCCTCTCAGACCGGCTACTGATCGTTGCCTTGGTGAGCTTTTATCTCACCAACTAGCTAATCAGACGCAGACCCATCCTTTAGCGATAGCTTATATATAGAGGCCATCTTTTATAGAAGAAACATGCGTTTCTTCTATAATATTCGGTATTAGCAGACCTTTCGATCTGTTGTCCCCATCTTAAGGGTAGGTTGTCTACGCGTTACTCACCCGTTCGCCACTAAATTACGCTCAACACCCAATTCTTATGGGGTTGGCACTTTTTATGCGTGGTGAATTCACTTCGTTCATTCACCGCATAAGCGACTTAACATCCAACCTTTTATTAAGAAATCGGTGTTAAGCGTAATTCCGTTCGACTTGCATGTGTTAGGCACGCCGCCAGCGTTCGTCCTGAGCCAGGATCAAACTCTCCAATAAATTTATTATTAGAAAGCCTAAAAGGCTCAATTAATATCTTGTTTCTTTTTAAAAGAAATTGTTTTTGTTTTGTGTTTATCTTACGATAGACACCGCACATCTGGCATTTATTACATCTACATTGTTTAGTTTTCAGAGAACACTTGACTGACATCTGCAATATCAGCTCATTTATATTAACACAATCAAAAAGTTGTTGTCAATATATTTTTTAAATCTTTTTTAGAAGAATTTCATTCATCGCGACGATGTCTCATCAGCGACTTGTATTATGTTACACGCTTTGTTCCGTTATGTCAATATGTTTTTGAAAATAATTATTTGATTTCTGTAATTTTTTAAAATAGCTTATCAATATTGAATGAATTAAAGACTTTGTGAAATATATCAATACTTGCTGCGAGCTGTAGACAAAACAAAATATTTGTGTCGATGATTAAAAAATATCGACATCTGCTCCACTTATAAGCTAGTACGAAGCTATGCTGCCGATTGGTGAAAAGTGCTCATATGCTAGGTACAGTAAGGGGCGGCTGTGATGGAGTCGTACTTTCGTACGTCGACGAGCAGCACCTTACTGTAGCGACGCAGATGTGTGCTTATCCCTGCCCCGCGGCCTATCTGTCCAACATTAAGGTTATTCGATGCTTAATACCTTACGAATAACCCCATGGGCTTTTTCTAACTGAATTTTAGCTTCTTCCGGCGTACATGCTTTTTTTAGCATAACGATTGCCAGTTTAGGATTATAGTTAACCTGTTCCAAAACTTCCTTAGCTTGTTCTATGGAAACTCCGGTAGCCTGGGTTACAATTCTTTTTGCTCGTTCTATAAGTTTCACATTACTTGCATTCACGTCCACCATCAAATTTCCGTACACTTTACCTATCTTGATCATCGCACCGGTTGTAATCATATTCAGTACCATCTTTTGCGCTGTGCCAGATTTTAAGCGGGTAGAGCCGGATATGGCTTCCGGACCGACCACTGGCGTAATGGCAATTCCAGCGATATCGCCAATGGCTGAATCTGGCGAACAACTAATCGCTACGGTAGTCACACCCAATCTATTCGCATACTTTAGCCCCCCCATAACGTAAGGCGTGCGCCCACTGGCGGCAATGCCGATTAAAACATCGGCCGCTGACAAACCGATATTTTGCAATTGTCTAACCGCTTCATCCTCGTCATCTTCAGCACCTTCGATAGCATTACGCAAAGCAAGGTCACCACCGGCAATCAAACCGACAACCACATTGTCATCAACTCCAAAGGTTGGCGGGCATTCAGAAGCATCCAACACGCCTAGCCGGCCGCTTGTCCCTGCACCTATATACACCAGCCGCCCTCCCTGCCGCAGTGCTTCAACTACTTTATCGACAGCTAATGCAACATTGGGTAACTCCTTCTCCACAGCATATGCCACTGTCTTGTCTTCATCGTTAAGCAACTGTAACATTTCCACAGTATTTAACTGATCAATATTTCCCGTTTTAGAATTTCTTTGTTCCGTCAACAAACTCTCTATATTTACTGTCAAACGATTCACCTCATTCATATTTCGTATTCCTTACCTACGATCCATTCACTTCAATGCTTGCAATGCCAGTATTACCGCACCTGCTACAGGTTCAACCTCAGAACATCTGATATCCACCTTGTCTTGCAGCTTCGCAATAACTCGCTCTCTTACCTGGGGGATCTTTCGCAGAATACTGCCCAATAATACAACCTTTATCTTTGGAGCAGCAGCAAAACCTCTGGCAACAACAGCCTCGATCAAAGCTATTATTTCATCCGCTGCATCCTTTAAAATAGCAATAGCCACCGCGTCTCCATTCGTTGCGGCGTTAACCACTACTTCGCTGAGTACGGCTACCTGCTTTTTAGTTGTCTTGGGATCATATATGAAAGTAATTAAATCATCAAAGGATACCAACTGTAAGAAATTCAGGATGTTATCTAACAATACGGTAGGCTGCTCCATACCCTCTGCTGCTTTAATACCTCGCACCAAGGCTTGTCGAGCAATGTCGTAGCCACTTCCTTCATCGCTGACTACATGCCCCCAGCCACCAGCCCGAAAGCATTCACCTTGTGCATTTACTCCATAGGCAATAGAACCTGTACCAGAAATAGCCACAATACCTTCCATTGTACCAGCTCCGGCAACCAAAGCAATCTCCGCATCATTGTAGAGGCCATAACGTCCTTTTAACCCCAAATCATCCAGAGTCGTGCCAATACTCACCTTATCCTGCTGTCGGTCGACACCTGCCAAACCTAAAGAAATGAACCGTAAATCACTACGTTCCAAACCAATGGTCGCAAATTCATCCAGCATGTCGCTGATCAGTTGACCAAATTTGGCTATACCAATCACATGATGGTTCGAGGCACCTCTTTCCACTTTCGCCAGGATATTCCCATGCCGATCCGCAGCCCAACCGTGGGTCTTGCTGCCGCCTCCATCAATCCCTAATACCCATTCCATGGTTTATAAATCCCTCCTGTCCTATCGTTGCGCATTTCTCCTTAAAGCAAAATGAGCGGCCAGGCTGAATATACTCCAACAGAAATAATTCCTCCTTGATTACTTGAGCCACTACATTTATTCTCGCGTCAATCGGCAATTCATGACATACCACTTGCAATTCACCCATGTAACGAAGATACTCGACATTATCAATCGTGACCGCACCACAAGGCCTGGGTAAAGGTGACTGTTTCCTAATAGTCTCATAACATAAACTTCGAGCTTCTTGGGAACGGATAACATGTTCACCCGGATCATTACGATTGGTATGTCTACCTAAAAGTATCGCTCTTTCCATGCTGCTGATGTCAGGTTTGATTTCAACCGCGAGTTCAATACAGCTTTCATCCAAGGCAGCCACGCCGGACAGCTCTTCAAGGGCTGCAAACGGATCACCGAAAATTACTGCATCAACCAGTTTACTGGCAAATAAATGTTTTGCGGCAGTGACCGGATTCATATGTCGATGTTGCTCCAAAGACGGTACCCCCTCATAGATCGGCCCCCGAGGATTGCTATGTGAAGCAATAAAAGCCGCTACCGGTATACCATAACTGCGAAAAAGCTGTGACCGCTCGGCAAAAAGGCGGTACGACAATCCGGTTTCCGGACGAGGATAATAGTTGTGACAAGCGCGCAAACGAGCGGTATCAATTCCCTCACCCAAAATAGTATGCAGTGTTTTCTCGTCAATTGTGCTGGCGTTTAGTTCAATATCAACTTCGCTTTCTTTGACCAATCTAGCAGTTTCGTGAAGGTTAAACCCAAAATCCAGACGTAGCGTGTCAATACCAAGTTTGCATAGATCATCGATATTGCCCGGCGTTATCCCTAATAATTCAAATGAAACTGGAGAAATATCGGCAGTTATGCTAAATCCTAACTGCTTTGCATATTTGACCATATTCGTGAATTCATTCAAAATCTTTTGACGATCAGCCTCTGGAATATGTAAAGAAGTAAAGATCCGTGAATAACCATATTGGTGCGCAGTAAATAAATATTCTTGAATAGCCTTTTCCTTGTAACCCATGCCGACATAGACCGATATACCTTTTTCCATTGCCATCAATTTATACCTCCCTCTATCATTCTTCATTCTTAGGATCATCAAAGCCTACAACCCAAGTAATCACAAACCCTGCGACATAAGCAATAAGAATACCGATCAGATAATACATAACGCCACCGGGCTTAATTAAAAACGCTAATGACAGCCCTGAGACACCTAATGCGATAGACTTCACCTGCATTAACGCCTGAAACG
Organism: Massilibacillus massiliensis; assembly: GCF_900086705.1. Taxonomy (NCBI): domain Bacteria; kingdom Bacillati; phylum Bacillota; class Negativicutes; order Selenomonadales; family Sporomusaceae; genus Anaerosinus; species Anaerosinus massiliensis. The sequence continues at coordinate 1,942,442 of NZ_LT575483.1, forward strand.
CACCGCCAAATCCGGCCCCTATACAGGCTGTGATGAAAGGACGCCCCAGCGGCAAAGTTACACCAAAAATAAGCGGTTCACCTATACCTAGAAAGCCTACCGGCAGTGCTCCTTTTATTAGTTCCTTAAGTTTTTTATTTTTGGTTTTAAAATAAACAGCAATCGTGGCCCCTACTTGACCGCCGCCCGCCATAGCCAATATAGGTAAAAGCGGATTTTCCTGCAATGTATTTAATAGTTCCATGTGGATGGGCGTTAATCCTTGATGCAGTCCGGTCATAACGACGGGCAAGAAGGTTCCGGCTAAAGCAAAACCAGCAATAGGGGCACCCGAACTTATCATGAATTTAAAAAAGCCTATAATTCCATCCGATAGATATCCGCCTATTGGTTGCAAGATATAGTATGTAGCAAAGCCAGTAACAAGTAATGTTAAGGTCGGCGTTATGATGATGTCAATCGCAGTCGGCACAAATTTACGCAACCGTTTTTCCACAATACTCATAAACCAAGCCACCAATAGTACGCCAATGAGACCGCCACGTCCTGGAACCAACGCCATTCCACTAATTTTTATGGTAGCAATCGCCGGATTGATAATCAAAATACCGGCTAAACCACCCATAGCAGGCGACCCACCAAATTCCTTTGCTGCATTTATACCGACAAAAACGCCTAGATAGGAAAAAATACCCCATCCAATTACATTTAGTATGGAAATCAATGCCCCCTGAGGATCAGCACCACAGCGAATTGCCACATTCGTTATACCAGCGACCATACCAGAACCAACAATAGCTGGCATCAGCGGTACAAAAATACTAGATAATTTCTGTAAAAACAATTTGAAAGGCGTGCGGTTTTTATCCTTATATGCGGCTTTAAGATCATTGACTTCGCCCATCGCTAGATTAGTCAACTCGCTAAACTCTGCAGCTACCTTATTTACTACACCTGGTCCGAGAATAATTTGAAGTTGCCCTGCTTGTTCCAAAGCTCCCAAAACTCCAGAGATTTGTTTGAGCTTATCGATATCAACCTTTTCCCGAGAACTGACTGTCAGCCTTAGTCTAGTCATACAGTGCGTAGCACTGGCAATATTCTCTTTTCCTCCAACGGCATTCATTATTTGTTGCGCTAACTCTCGTTCCTGTGCCATTATTTTACCTCAATGGCAAGTATAGGCCCCATACCGTCTGCCAAGTTTTTTTCGATTGTTTTGACCTTTTCATCCATATTTGTAATAACCATCATCGTCGTAAGCGGTTTTTCTTGCGCTACAATATAATCTCGATCAAAGGTAATCAACGGAGTTCCTTTTTTCACTACATCATTTTCCTTAACATGTGCCGTAAAGCCTTGACCTTGGAGGTCTACCGTATCGAGTCCAATATGAATTAGAATCTGAACGCCTTGGCTTTCTATAGCTACAGCATGTTTTGTTGCTGCCACTAATGTCACAGTTCCGTCACAAGGAGCAACTACAACATCCGTTTCTGGTTCAATCGCAAATCCATCGCCCATCATCTTAGTGGAAAAGACTTGATCAGAAACTTCGGTGATATCAATAATCTTTCCAGTAATCGGTGCATAGGTTTCTAGCTTCTTCTTATTAAAAAATCCAAACATGCTTTACACTCACTTTCTTCTTTACCTATTCATTACTATTCTAGCTTGGTCTTCTTTGATAGACTTTCTTCCCTTTTACTATTGTTGTAAATATTTCGATTGTGTCATCAAACAAAACAAGATCGGCTTGTTTACCACTTTCAATACTTCCTTTAAGATCGTAAATACCTAACTCCTTAGCTGGATTTACGGTTACGAGTTTAATGACTTCGGGCAAAGGAGCTCCCGTATTGTATTGAAACTTGCGAATCGCTTCATTCATCGTAAGTACACTCCCCGCAATCGTACCATCACGAAGCTTTGCTACTTGATCTTTAACGATGACCACTTGTCCACCCAGTTCAGATTCACCATCTGGCAACATACAAGCACGCATAGAATCCGTAACTAAAATCAGATGGTCACTCCCTTTTATTTTATAAACAAGTCGCTGCATTGCCGGATGAACATGTACATTATCAGCAATGAGCTCACAATTCACGTCAGTGTCAAGTGCCGCACCAACAACACTCGGTTTACGATGATGAAATTGCTGCATTCCGTTAAAAAGATGTGTAATCTGGGCAGCACCAGCAGAAATAGCCTGCATAGCTTCATCATAGCTTGCTGAACTATGACCTATTGAAACCACGATATTACGTTTTTTACATTCTTCTATAAAGTCATGACTACGCATCACCTCTGGAGCGATCGTCACTATTTTTATAATATCCTGATAGGGTTCTAACCACGAAAAATCTGGCGCAATAATGTGCTTTGGACTCTGCGCCCCTTTATATTCTTCACTAATAAAAGGCCCTTCGACATGACAGCCGATAATCTGAGCACCGCCCTCGATCTTCATTGCTGCCCGGATCTGCTCAAAACTACGATAAATCGTCGGAAAATCATATGTCATTGTCGTCGGTAAAAACGAAGTAACACCGGACTCTACCATACCTTGCCGAATAACGGCCAATGCTTCAGGCGTATCATCCATTGTATCGAAACCGCTGCATCCATGAATATGAAGATTAATGAAGCCCGCTGCAACATATTTTCCCTGCGCATCCAAAATGATATCTCCATCCTTGGCTTGAAAAATAGCTTTGGGTATGATTTGTTCGATAGTTTCATCATATAAAATAACCTGATCGGTTAAAATTGTATCTTTTAAAATAATCTTGCCATTTATAATTGCCTTCATCGCGCTCACCTCGCTCACATCATTTTACCATACAAATAAAGGAATGACTCCATGACAAATTTTTGTTGCCGCCCATTCCCTTATCATAATGTAGATACATTGGTAGTTTAATATCATAAAAACGATTTTATAAATTCCAGCTTCAAAGCCACTGCTGATACGACTTTATTTAGCGGAAGTTTTTTCAGGTAATAACGCTGCGGCTTCTTTATCGACAATGATAAGCACATCTTGATGCAATTGCAGAATAGATGCGGGAGCATCAGGTCGAACACCGCCATAGATTGCCTTATAAATTGCCTCCGCTTTATTTTTCCCATTTGCCAATAAAATCACTTTTTTAGCAAGCATAATTGTCTTAATTCCCATACTGATTGCATACCTCGGTACATCTTCACGGTCGGAAAAAAATCTTGCATTTGCCTCAATGGTTTCCTCATCTAGTTTTACCTTATGTGTCGTCGCTTCAAATTTAACATCCGGCTCATTAAATCCGATATGAGCATTTTGTCCGACTCCCAATATTTGCAGGTCAATACCACCCTTTGACTCAATAAGCTTGTCATAATGTTTGCATTCTTCATCCAAATTATCTGGTTTTCCGTTTGGAATAAAAATATTTTCTGGCTTAATGTTAATCTTATCAAAGAAATTTTCGTGCATAAAATAATGATAACTTTGTGGATTTTCTGGTTCTAATCCCAAATATTCATCCAAATTGAAACTGATCGCCTCTGAAAAATCCAAACCAATTTGTTCATGCACCTGAACAAGCTTTTGATACATCAAAAGAGGTGTACTTCCGGTAGCTAAACCTAATACACTATTGGGTTTTAAATACAATTGCCCAGCAACGATTCTGGCAGCAGCAGTACTCATTTCTTCATAAGATTCTGTCACAATAATACGCAATTTTATGTCCTCCTATAATGCCTTATCTAAAAAGCCTTCATGCTTTATCAATCATTTTTGTGCAATTTTTTCTTTATCATGATAATAGCAAGCTTCGTATTGTTTTCCGCGGCACACAATGTCCCTTTTGTCATTTTCATCTCTACACCAATAGCACTACAACTTTAACGATGCAATTCGATTTCAAATTTATATCGATCACTGCGATAGATTGCCTTTGTCACTTCAATCGGTACATCATTTTTCAAATAAGTTTTTCTAGCAAATAAAAGTGCTAGAGAATTACACTCTACTTGCAGCACCTCACTTTCATACTCAGATAACAGGATGGGTTCAATTGTCTGATAAGCATACTCGACCTTACGAGAAAAAACTTTATCAAGTACACCATATAAAGAATTATTTTCTAACATTGGTGCATCCAATTCATTACACAAATAGGCAGAGATATATACAGTTTCTAAGGCATATGGTTCACCTCCGCAACAGCGTAATCGCATTATTTTAAAAACCTCTGTATTGCTGTTAGGAAGTTGTAACTCTTTTTCCAATTTCTTAGTCGCAGTTTCACGTTGAAATGCAATGATTTTTGAATCTACGTCCATTCCCTTTTTTTGCATATCTTCTGTAAAACTTAATAAACTAGTTAAATGATGTTTTTCTTTCGTTTGTGCTACAAAGGTTCCTTTACCTCTCTCACGGTATACCACGCCTTCATTGACTAAGCTCGTAATTGTTTTATTTACCGTCATACGGCTAACTTCATGTACCTCACATAATTCTCTTTCAGTTGGCATTAGATCTCCAGGTTTAAGTTCCTCATTTTCAATTAGCTCAATTAAAATTGTCTTCAACTGGTAATACAATGGTATTGGTGAAGATTTATCTACTTTTTTCATAAAATCCATTCCCTCAAATTCAAATATAATTAAGGCAGGTTGATATGTTGTATATACAACATATCAACCTGCCTTAATTATATCACTAAAAAGTTAAATGTAAATATTTTCTACAATTAACTTGGTCGATCATTCGTTGAATGACCGACCTGCTTATATTAATTAAACTTTGCTGTTTTTACGTAATTCAGGAATTGGCGGCAACTGTGCAAGTGTTGAAATTTGAGTTGGATCAATCTTGAATCTTTTATCATATTTTTCTGGATTCGTAATTTCTTCATCTTCAGTAGATCTCCAAGAAAAACAACAAGTTTCACAAATATATACTTCCCAAGCATCATCAACAGGTGCCTTTGTCAAAAGCTCTACAGTTTTAGAATCACATCTCGGACAAATCATTATTTTTCCCCCTTTACATTCTGACGCAAATTTTGCAAATAAGTTTGCCAGAAATCAGCTTTTTCAGGATGTTCTAATAGTTCAGTATCTCTAGCTGTATCTGGAGCAACCGGTGTTGTTGCATCAATGATAAGTTTGGTATGCATGCCTGCGGGTTCAGAAGAAGGATCTAAAGGCATCCCCGGTGCATAAGGAATCATCACTACATCTTTGTCAGGACGCACCCGCGTAGTCAAGGCCCACATTACCCGTTCTAAATTGAACGGATCTACAAATTCATCCACTACTATAACGATTTTGGAATAAGGCATTCCGTGAGGCGTAGATAACAATCGCATAGCAACAGCTTTGCCATAGCCACCAAATCTTGACTTAGTTGATATAATCACACCAATTCCATGCGTATACATCGCGTTTACAGCAACAACTTCAGGAAAATCTCGTTTTAGTTGCCGATATAGCGATAAACTCGTATTGAGTGCTACCAAATAATCCACTTCTGTCCAAGGCATTCCTAAATACAGATTTTCAAAAATAGGATTTTTTCTATGTGTAATCGTATGAATTTTAACCTCTGGCTGTAACCTGGCTCCGGAATAACTTCCTGGGAACTCCCCAAAAGGTCCCTCTATTCTTCTTTTGCGTGGTAAAATATACCCTTCAAGAATAATTTCACTCCTTGCCGGAACATCCAGATTTCCTTTTTCACTCTTGGTCAGTTGAATAGGTTCACCTTTTAAAGCTCCAGCAAAATCATACTCGGATTCATCATATGCAATTGGTGTACTTGACATGAAATTCAGTACAGGATCATTGCCAAGACAAATCGCTATCGGCAATGGCTCATTTCTTTCTTCAGCATTTCGAATATGAATACCAATATCATGAAAAGGCACCGGCTGAATACCAAGTAAATCTTTGCCCTTTATCTGAATTCGATAAGTACCTGCATTTTGCGTGTTATAGTTATCCGGATCGTCTGGATCACGAGAAACAATTAAAGCTTTAGATAAATAAAACCCACCATCGTATTTATTCACCCGAAACAGGGGTATTAAATCAAAAAGATTAATATCTTCTGTAAGCTTAACTTCTTTTACCGGAGCATCATCTACCCAAGTTGGCTTAACGGGAAAATCTGACCATTTCTTATCCAATTCGAAGAACTGATCCTTTAACGGAGTATCTTTTGGCATTCCTAACATAAGCGCATGATTTTGCCATGAACCATGTACGTTTAGTACTACACTATTTGTATAACCTTTTACCTTTTCGACAAGAACAGCCGGTCCATTTTCTAGATCAGGTGCCGCTCTTCCTATCGCACTTAGATCCGGTTCCGGCATTACTGGCTCTTTTACCCTTAATAATTGACCTTCTTTTTCAAGAATTTCTAAAAAACCTCTTAAATCTTTATAAGCCAAATTGCATCTCTCCTTTAGCCTTTTATTCAACTATAAATTGCAATATTTAAATACAACATTTATACCATCTGTTGTATGAGTTTGTTAGTTAAATCCTTCAAAAGCTCAATTGTGATTCTGATCTCTTCATCTGTTATATCCTCAACGTGAATACCACATGTAACAACCACATTTTTATTTAATTTAGACGCAAGTACGCATGATACATAGCGTGCAGCCTCATCATCTTTATGGCCTATTACATTTAGCACCGATGTTGTAGCACTGGTAGCTGTTTTATCTTTCAAACCTGGTCGCGGAACGCTTAAGGTTACGCAACCGATATGAGGAGCGTCGCCGCCGTAAAGAATTACGCATAGATCGTTACCTACAGGAACTGCTTGCAAAGTTATCTTTATTCTGCCGCTCTCTACAGTTATAGGTTGTACCATATCTCCCTTAACGTCTCCTGCCAACTTACAAATCCACCTCTCCCCATCTCTTAAAACCTGCCACTTCAATGCCAAATTTATCGAGAACTTTAGCAATAATATGCCGATTCATATCAGCTAAACTGACAGGAGCATTATAATAGGTCACCATGGGCGGAATAATATTTGTACCGAGCTCGGACAGAGCCAACATATTTCTTAAGTGAATTGTACTTAAAGGACACTCTCTAGGAACGATCACCAATGTTCTTTTTTCTTTAATCGTCACATCGGCAGCTCTTAGAAGCAGGTTATCAGAATATCCACAAGCTACACCAGCAACCGTTTTCATACTACAAGGAACGATTACCATACCTTCTGTTTTAAACGAACCACTTGCAATGCTGGCACCAATATTTTTTATATCATAAACTTTATCAGCTAAATTTCTTACTTCATTCCATGTGTACTTTGTTTCTTGCTCAATCGTTAACTCGGCACCATGCGTAATAACTAGATGCGTTTCCCATTCTGCTTTTTCGCGCAGAATCTTCAACATTTCAATTCCTAATATAGCTCCACTCGCTCCGCTCATGCCGATTACGATTCTTTTATTCTTAACTGTTTTTATTTTATCTTCCATACTTCATAATGCCCTTCTAAAATGATATACTCGACTAAATTGACGTCTTATCAAATAAACTGATTCACTAAATTCTTTGCGTGATCTTATGCAATTCACAGCAAAACTACATTGATTCCCCTTGCCAGGCTACCAGGCTACTTAAGAAACCTCCTCATTGCAGCTTTTATGTAATTTAACTAACCTTATAAAATATTTTAGACTGTATACCCGCTATACAGTCAATCATAAAAATTCATCTATATTTTTTCTACAGGAATTTGCAATTGACAAAGTTCCATATAATTGTCCTGATCGTAAAAGGTATTATCCAAGATACAAATATCAGCTACATTTCCCGTAATTTTATAATGGTTCTCAGCAATCCACCCTAAAAGCCGATGCAAGAACTTTATATTATAAGGCATTCCATACTTATACATGCAAGCGTATTTCCCTGCCGGCAAAGTAATGATATGCTCAATATCCGTATCGATTGTCGGTAAAGATATAAATATTCCAGCGCCCGCACCAGCAAAAATATCTTTTTGCTCTAGACGATCTGCCATAATAATCGTACCAAAACCAGTTGAGGGAATCATTCCTTGTTTCATAAGAATATTCCAGCCCCTCATTAACGCTAAATGCAGCTCTTGTCTAGTTATTTTATTTTTTATTGGAAAAAATGCTGCTTTCCTTTCAGGGAATTCTTCTATTACAGGTCTATATAATTCTTCTTTATAATGATTGACACTTGAATAGGTCGTTAACCTATTTTGAATCGATGCTTGAATTGATAACAAATTTTCTATTTCTTTATTTATAAAATTTTGATGATAGTCTAGTAAAGAAATGGCCGTCGTCAAATTTCTATTCTCTATATGTTTTTTTATATCTTCCAGCTTGATACCAACTGATTTCAAAAAACAAATTTCTCTTAAGAAAGGAATTTGAAATGGACTGTAATATCTATATCCATTTTCATCAACTTTTTCAGGCTTAAATAGTCCTATTTTATCGTAATAAATTAAGGTTTGTCTTGAAATATTATGAATTTCGGCCATTTCACTAACTGATAAACGTTTTCTAATTGGTCTCACCTCGTAACCACAATAATTCCTTAAAAAAGAATAGTATTTATAATTGTTTTTCAAAAGATTTATTTTTTTAAATTTTATATAACAAAAAAGCACTCACAAATGTGAGTGCTTTCCATCTTAACCGGCAACTACCTATCCTCCCAGGGCGTTTCCACCCAAGTACTTTCGGCGTTTATAGGCTTAACTACTGTGTTCGGTATGGGAACAGGTGGATCCCTATAGCTGTCGTCACCAGATTCTTCAGAGTTATTCTCTGAAAACTATACAGAAGTTTTATT